>NZ_NFLY01000099.1:0-1841 GCF_002161155.1 Massilimicrobiota sp. An105 | reverse complement strand
TATCGTTAACTTCTACTAGAATTATACATCTATAATACAGAAATTGGAAAAATATTGATTATTTCGATGTTTTTCTCTTTTTTTATTAGACAGTATATGTTATAATAGATGTATAAATATACATCTATTATTTGGGGGAATGTCATATGAAATATAATCCTGTACCTAGACCTGATAGAACTGTTATTGTCAAGAATAATGGTTATCAATATGTTTACCTGACTCAATGTGTCAAGTATTCACCTCGATTAAAACGTTCTGTTCCATCACGTGTTTCTATTGGCAAGCTTGATGAAAATGGTATGCTGATTCCCAATAAGAAATACTTTGAGCTGTTTCCTGATTCTAACGGTTTGGATGAACTTGGGGATAGAGCTGATTTTATTTCCATTGGACCACATCTGGTTGTAGATAAAATTTCTAATCAATTATCCTTATATTCTCTTCTTGAAACTGTTTTTCATGATAAAGCAGATAAGATCCTTGACATCGCGACTTATATGATCATGTCTGAAAATAATGTCATGCAGTATTTTGATGATTATGGCTACAGTCATTCTTTGTTTAATAAAGCTAACTTTACTGATAGTACTATTGGAAAACTGTTAGGGTCTTTGACGGTTTGCCAGATGGATTTGTTTATCAGGTCCTGGGTGACCATGCAAAACAAAGATGGTATCTATGTTTCCTATGATTCTTCTAATATGAATACTGTTGCAGGGTCACTGACATTAGCGGAGTATGGACATGCGAAAGATAATCCTGACCTGCCTCAAGTGAATTTATCCATAGGATATAATCAGACAGATGAAGTTCCCATGTTTTATGAGATATATCCAGGAAGCATCATAGACAATACAGAATGTCAAAAAATGGTAGAAAGAGCGAAATCCTATGGATGCAAGGATGTAGGATTTATATTGGATAGAGGATATTTTTCCATAGAGAATATAAAATATTTTGAAAAGCATGATTATGATTATATTCTAATGACGAAAGGCAATGCAGCATTTATTACAAAGTCGATAGAAGAAAGTGTGGCATTACTAAAAGAAGGATATCAATATTATATGGAAGATTATGAGCTGTATGGGAAAACGATAGAAAAAGAATTGTTTCATACTGGAAAAAAACAATATATACATATATATTATGATGGAATCGCTGCTGAAAGGGAAAAGATCATCATTAATCAAAGATTTCATAAACTAGATCAGCAACTGGAAGAAAAGAAAAATCAGATCATAAAAAGACAGGAAGATGTAGCGGGATATAAGAAATATTATAGGCTGAAATTTGATGAAAATGGATATTTTCAAAGTTATAAAAGAAAAGACAAGGAGATAAAGGAGCTCATAAATAGAGCAGGATTCTTTGCAATCATCACATCACGAAAAATGAGTGCATCACAGGCCTTAGAAATATATAGAGATAGGGATGCAATAGAGAAAGTATTTAGAATGGAAAAGACATACCTAGGTAACGATGTATTTAGAGTGCATTTGGATGAACATTTAGAAAGTAAAGTATTCATATCATTTATAGCACTCATTATAAGAAATGAAATATACAAATCATTAAAACCATTATATCTAAAAAACAAAAAAGAATATACAGTACCAAAGGTTTTGAGAGAGTATGAAAAATTAGGAGTAACAAAGTTATCGGATAAGAAGTATCATATAAGATATAAATTAACCAATAAACAAAAGAATATCCTAAAACAAATAGGAATCAATGAAAAAGAATATATAGAATTCGCTAGAGAAGTCATCAAGCCATTAGATAAGCACTAATGGCTTGATATCTATATAGATGTATAATTTTAGTAGAAGTTGACG
>NZ_NFLY01000098.1:0-1906 GCF_002161155.1 Massilimicrobiota sp. An105 | reverse complement strand
TATTGACGTGTTTACTGTTCAGTTTTCAATGTCCCTGTGCCCTCTCGTCGAGTGCTCATCTATAATACCATCTATCCCTTGCCTTTGCAAGTCTTTTTTTTACTTTTTTTCGTTTTTTTATTTAACCCTCTTTTTTCTCTCTTTATCACATCCTTAATTATATAATGTCATTTCTCTTTTTTCTTTAAAGAATGCAAACTCGGTCCATCAATTAAATGACCATAAGCATCATAAGTTGACTGATGACACGGACACAACCATATCTTATCTTTTTGATCAAATTCTATAATACATTTTAAATGCGGACAATATGGAGAAAATACATGACATTTTCCATTTTCATCTTTATAGACTGCTTTGAGTTTCCCATTTTCACGAACAATAGCACCTTCACCATTTTGTATTTGATTCACTTTCTTATAATGAAACCTTGGATATATAAAACCCTTATAATATGAATTCATGATTTTCTTTTGATATTCCTTAGCAAAAGATAGTGAAAAATATTGACAGCTATATAAACTCTTATAGGGATTCTCTTGCTGTAAAATTAAATCTTTAATTAATTTGGCCGCTACCTGAGATAATGTCATGCCCCATTTTTGAAAACCATAAATTACATATTCCTGACTTCCCGGTTTTATCTCACCAATATAAGGTACTCCACGTAATGGCACACTATCTAATGCATACCATTCTTGACTCGCCATATCAATATATATTCCCTTATCCTGTACCGGTCTATAACTATCAGTATGATCTATACATAGCAAACTTTGATTCCCTTCTTTGTTTCGCAAATCAACATTCTCTTTTGTCTGAAACAACTTTGCAAAATAAATCCCTTTTTTAATAAAAGGATACCTTGTCGCATGAATAACATAACGACTTCGAATCTTATGATGATTGACTTTTAAAATAAAACCATCTTTTTTGCGTTCAATACTTTCAACCATACTCTTTTCATAAAAAACTATACCATCTTTTTGACACTTATCAATTAACCCATACATATATTTCAAAGGATGAAAAACCGCTTGATGCTTTAAGCCAACTGATGCTAAATGTTGTGAATCTTTGACGACTTCCACATGAAAAGATTTTAATATGTACTCAAGTTCCTGAATCATAGAAACATATTGAGGATCATCAGTATATACATATGCATCGTTTTCCTGAAAATCACATGCAATATCTTCCTTACGAATAATATCTTTAATTGTATTCAACGCTTCCTCTTGCGAACGAAAATACAGATGTGCATAATGTATATTATAATGTTTTTTAAGAAGTGGATAGATTTTCCCATGTAAAACCGTTAGTTTTGCAGTCGTATGTCCACTCGTATGACTTGCAATCTGATCTTTATCTACAACAATAACACGATAGGGTAAATCTTTTAATTGATAAGCCAGTGAAACCCCAGCCATTCCTGCTCCAATAATAACAATATCTGTATCCATATCATCTTGAATAGATGCACATCTTTGAATAGATGAAGTTTTCTGCCAATAAGATTGATTCATATTTATATCACCATGTGATATTCTTTCCAAAAATAATCAGTTTAAACAAAAAAAGAACTAAGATTCAGTCAATGTCGTCAATTTAATAACATTACAATAGAGAGAATATTTGATTAAATTCAAAATTCTCTCTTTTTCTTTCTGCGCTAAAAAAAAGTGCAAAAAGACACTTATCATTTTTAATGATTTTTTTAAGTTTTTAAGTTATAATTTCTTTAGAAAATGATGTCTATACTACTGATTAGTATTTTGTACGCAAAAATCCCTTTTTCATTTTTCTAACTTTGGGATTTCGTTTGCCATCAACTCTATATTTGAGTGTTGTTGGTTTCTTGGTATAGACATTCCATCTTCCAAAGAGTCTATTGGGTCGAATAGGC
>NZ_NFLY01000097.1:0-1941 GCF_002161155.1 Massilimicrobiota sp. An105 | reverse complement strand
ATCAAAATGTTCCCTTACATCAAGATTGTTCATAATGCTGGCCAAGGGAAAGTATCCAAGGAGCTTTTCAGGAGAGACTTCACCGATAAGACGATCGTTGATCTTCTTGTTGGCATTATTAGCCTTTCTCTGGGCATTAAGACGATCGACTTCCTTTTGAAAGTAAGCGATGGGATCATCGATACCACTGTCGATGAGCTTCTGAATATTGCCTAAAGAGCGATAGCTGCGATGCTTTGTACCCTTAGTTTCAAGGGAATAGAAGCTTTCGTATATAGAGAGATAGGTACGAGACTGCTGTTTTGTAACCTTAAGAAAGTAAGCCATAAGAACACCTCCAATATATAACACCATTACACCACTATTATAACACAAAAGAAAAAATAATAAAATAATTTTTAATAAATCATTATTTGCACAGTGAGCCTACTAAAAACCTCAAAATCCTTATTTTATCGGGATTTTGAAGCATAGAAATCTCTGTATCTTAATGATTTGGTAAGGTGTATGGCGCTATTTAGTACCATTTCGACCTTTTCTAGCTTATCAGCTGGGGGGGATTAGATATAAAGCAATATAGATTAATGTAATGCTGTATATCATCTCTAGAAAATCCTGGATGATATCTTAGAAATCGTTTTAGTAAGTAACACTGCCTGTTTATGGGATTCAATGGATTATCTTTATCTTTGCATTTTTTTAGCTTATTTGCATCATATGATTCATCGCTTAGTTTCAATTCTTTTATCAGAATCTTATGACTTTTTTCTTTGTCATGTATAAGATGCGATCCAGGCTTAATATGATTTATGAATGTGTCCTTTGTTTTCTTTTGGCATGTTTTTCCAAATCCCTCAACATGAACATAAACATGATTGCCATCATATGTGATGCCGATGCATATTTGGTCTTTTGATAATCCTCTAAGTTTTTTGCCATCTTTAACAGTTTTATCAGATTCGACAACAGGATAGAATGTTTCATCGATATAGACATTACCTTCAAGTACGATATCATCTTGCATGTCTTCAATAATATAAAAGAGTTTATATAGCCAATATTTTGATGTTGTAAAGCTGTTTTTGTTGTTCTTGGAAGTTAAATTGATACTCTCATATCTGAAAATACCCAAACAGAATTCAATCCATTCGGATATTGCAATCTTGTGATTATCAAACATAGTTCCTGTAAGGACATTAAAATATCTCTTACAGATGTTGCAATAATATCTTTGAATACCATTTTTGGTAAAGCCTTTTTTCTTAAAATCAGTGGAGACACATCTTTTGCAACATGTCACTTCATAGGAATTAAGCAAATCAGCCTCCATTGTTTCTTTAATAAAAGGATGCTTATAATCATAGGAATCTAGATATTTGGATTTGATAAAAGTCTCCATAGGAGATAAGCTAGTATTGCAGTCCCATGGAGTCCTCTTTCTAGAATGATTCTTGTATTGAGTTGTCATATGTGGAAGTCCTCTCTGCTTAAGCGAACAGTTGTGCAGAGGACTTCCACATCACAATTGCACAGCTGCTCGCCTAAGCATAATTGTTAGTGCTTTTATCGCACATCTATTATACTATTTACAGGCTCACTGTGCAAATAAGGATTTAATTTTTAAATAAAAAAAGCCCATAAAATGGACTTAATTTAAATTTTTCAAAAAAGATTACAAAAGAAACATGGTGCTAACTGCCAAAGACGGGACTATTATTTTGACGGTGATAAAGAAACAATACTATTAATCCTCAAAAAGTTCAGATAATATGCGCTTATTAGAGTTGCCCCTTCTTGACAAACGATGCTTTATTTTATATACTACCTGACTTTAGTATCCGGTATTAAAATCTAGTGATAGTTTTATAAAATATTTAGGTCCCTATTTTTAGGGACCTGTTTTTAATTCTATATTTTATAATTTAATATTTGTTTAATTTG
>NZ_NFLY01000096.1:0-1941 GCF_002161155.1 Massilimicrobiota sp. An105 | reverse complement strand
AGGGTATATGAGCATCCAAATGGTGAGGACTATAAGATAAGTGCATATACGATTGCAAGATGGTATCGAGCATATATGAAAAATGGCTTTGATGGATTGAAGCCACAGTCAAGAAGTGATAAGGCGACATATAGAAAGGTAGATGAGGATATCATGACTCAAATATCCTATTTAATTAAGGAATACCCTAGGCTACCCGCAACACTCGTTTATCAAAAGCTAAAAGATAATGGTACTATCAGGACAAAAGAAATATCCTTATCCACTGTTAATAGAGTCGTCAATCGACTAAAAAAAGAAGATACACCTACAAAAAACAAGGATATGCGAAGATATGAAAGAAAACATATCAATGAAGTCTGGTGTGGGGATTCGAGTGTAGGACCATACCTCAAAATTGATGGAAAAAAAGAGCGAACATATATTATCGCATTAATAGATGATGCCTCAAGATATATCGTTGGCATAGATATATTCCTGAATGATAATTACATAAATCTGATGAGTGTCATTAAAAGTGCGGTAAAAAAGCATGGAAAACCAAAGATATTTAACTTCGACAATGGTGCAAATTACAGATGCAATCAAATGACATTATTAGCAGCACGAATGGGAACAGTTATCAATTACTGTGCCGTAAGGACACCTACATCAAAAGCCAAGATAGAAAGATGGTTTAAAACGATGAAGGAACAATGGATGTCAGGACTTCATATGAATGATTATAAGAGTCTTGATGAATTGAGGGAGTCATTAATGCAGTATGTACAACGATATAATCAAACCATCCACAGGTCCTTGAACAAAAAGACACCGCAGGATAGATTCTTTGAAGAGTCATCACTCATCCAAAGATATGATGATGAAAAGATAGACAAAATATTCCTTATAGAAAAAGAGAGAAAAGTATCTAACGATAACGTCATCATGATAGATCAAAAAGAATATGAGGTCAATTACAGATATGCAGGACAGAAACTGCTTTTAAGATATTCACCAGATTTATCTAAAATTTATATCGTCGATAAGGAAACAGGTGAACTGGAAGAAATACATCTGCTTGACAAACAGGCAAATGCAACTGTTAAACGAAATAAAATAAAATTTACGGAGGAAAAATAACATGAACTATACCAGCAGATATGGACTGGAATTCAATCCATTCATCAAGAATTCAAAAGATGTCCTAGTAGAAACAAATGATTATAAGGAGCTGATATTCAGATTGAATTATCTTGTACAGACAAAAGGATTTGGTGTCTTAACTGGAGGGCCAGGTCGAGGCAAAACAACCATGATAAGGCATTGGGTCAAGAGTCTTAATCAATCAGCATATAAAGTTATCTATATACCCATGTCAACATTAACAGTGATGGAATTCTATAGACAACTGGCAGAAGCATTGGGACTGGAAGCATATCATCGAAAAAGCGATAATTTCAAGGCCATTCAAAAAGCCATAGAAAGATATACTATCGAAAAAAGAATGACACTGATTATCATTCTCGATGAAGCAAACTATTTAAGAAATGGAATACTTAACGATCTAAAAATACTCTTTAATTTTGAAATGGATTCAAGTGATCAGGCAGTCGTTCTGTTAGCAGGACTGCCGCAGCTCAACAATACGTTTAATTTGGCGATACACGAGCCATTGAAACAGAGAATAGTCATGAACTATCATATAGAAAATCTCAACAAAGAGGAATCACGAAAATATATTCAGGAGAAGCTTAAAGGAGCTGGATGCCATCAACAGGTATTTGAAGCAAGTGCCATAGAGGCCATTATAAATGCATCAAATGGTGTACCACGATTGATTAATCAATTGTGCAATAAAAGTCTATTGGCAGGCAATAATAGAAATCAGAATATCATAGATACAGATACTGTCATGATGGCCTTTAATGATAATGAGTTGGGATAAGAAAATGGATTATA
>NZ_NFLY01000095.1:0-1947 GCF_002161155.1 Massilimicrobiota sp. An105 | reverse complement strand
TACCTGACTTTAGTATCCGGTATTAAAATCTAGTGATAGTTTTATAAAATATTTAGGTCCCTATTTTTAGGGACCTGTTTTTAATTCTATATTTTATAATTTAATATTTGTTTAATTTGTCTCTCTGTTAGGTAGTAGTTAGTTAATGGAAGTTTAGACAGCTTCGCAAATTCTTTTATAAATCTGCTACTTGTTGTTATATTAATGTATTTACTTTCACCTTTTACTAGTCTAAATTCACGTGTGAACTTCATGATTTCATATGTACTAAACTCTTTATTGAATACTTTGAATTGTAGTAATCTTTCTAGAAGAACTGATAAATAACAGATTAAGAAATGGCCTTTTATAGTACTTTCTTTTTGGAGAAATACAGGCCTTGCATCGAGATCGCTTTTCATGATCTTAAATGATTCTTCTATTCTCCATAAATTATGATAGGTCTCATATATTTCGCGTTCACTCATTTTTGTTTCAGAAGTCACTAGAAGATTATAACCTGCAAGTTTTCTTTCTTTGTCAATGGCTTCTTGATTTATTTTGGCTTTAGCTTTTCCTCCTTTTTCATTGATAAAATCAACATATTTTCCTAGATCGCCAAATTCAGAACGTTTTGCTTGGCTATAACAGAGTTCTCTTGCTTTCTCAGCTTGTTTTTCTATTTCATACTTTTTCTTTGCAGCAAGCTTAGGGTTATAAGTAAGTACTCTTTTTTCTTTAAACATCAAAATTTTCTTTTTCCCTGTGTTTTCATCAATAGTGATGTTGTAAGGAAATTGATCAACACATGATTTGTATTTGTAAATGAGATGTCCCTCTTTATCTCTCACTTCTTCCCAATCATCACTATCCATAGTCACCCAAGTTTGTTCAGTTTCAGGAAGTATCTTTACGGATTTAGAAAAGAGATAACCATCACCATTTTCTTTGGCGAAAGCGATATTATCAGCACAATTAAGACCTTTATCAGCTACATGTACTGTTCTGCCATTTATTTGATATGTATTTCTTAAATCATTTACAACATCTCTCATGATAGGCTTTTCACTTTGATTCCCAGGAAACATTTTCATGCCTATAGGAATCTGGTTGGCATCAAGTAGAAGTCCCATACCGACTATTGGATCTTTACGGCTTTCTTTAGATGGTCCTTTTCTTCTGAAATCATCTTGTTTATCAATTTCAAAATAGAAGTTTGTACAATCAAAATAAGTTTTATCAGTTTCTTTTTTATAGACCATATCTAATTGTTCATTAAATATTTCAATAAACTTTCCATAATCATTACCGATATATCCTAAACCGCTTAAAAGTTGGTCATAGGAATAATGAACTGATTGATGAAGTTTAGGAAGAACTTCGTGAAAAGTCTTGCGTTTACTGCAAGGATTTACTAAGCGAGCGAAGATGAGTGTAGAAAGAAGTTCATAAAGATCAAAAGTGAAGCTATTAGAATTATTTAAATAATCGACATACTTCTTTATGTCCATACATTTTAAAAGAGAGGCATAAGGGAAGTAACCAAGATAAACTTCAGGAGACTCATCAGATATTTGAAGTTCTTTTTTAATTTTATGAGCAGCATTTAATTCATCAACTTCTTTTTGAAAATGAGCAACAGGATCATCAATACCTTTTTTCTTCCAAGTTTCAACAGAGGCAAGAGACTTGTATGTACGATGAGCAGACCCGTGCTTTTCAGGAGAATAAAAACTCTCAACGATTGATAAATAAGTACGTCCTTTTAAATGAGATTGTTTAAGAAAATAAGCCATAAAGCACCTCCAATAATCTATCACCACTATCACTATTATTATAACATAAACTATAAAAAAATAAAAGAATTTAACATAAAAAAACATCGATAAAATCGACGTTTATTCGCTACTTAAAATTTTGATTTTAAATTTAGTCCAAAAAATCTAGTGATAGTCTCTAAAGACGGGT
>NZ_NFLY01000094.1:0-2037 GCF_002161155.1 Massilimicrobiota sp. An105 | reverse complement strand
TATAAAGGTTTCAAGCTTATGTTTTCCATGATGAGAATTATCAGTTACTCAATTGTAATGACTAGAAAGATGCTTAAAGATTACTACAATAAAGCAAGTGTGTCTGATGGTCTATGATAATAGTATAAGATAGAATATTTTCCTTATTTATAATGGGTTAATTAAATAGTCTTCACTATTTTGATATGAAATAAATTTGCTAAGTAATATATCTAAATAAGGATACTTCTCGGATGAAATAGTATCATAAAGAGCAAGACCTATTCTTGTAAAATTTACTTGGCCTGTAACTATATAATAGTATTTTCCTTCTTCATCATAAATACTTCCAGACTCTAATACAGATTCATTTCCTTTGAAAACCAAATCCATAACTTCTTGTGAATAAATATCTGCTCCCCTATCTGCTTCACTAAGTATAATCAGTCCCAATTCTGATAAATACTGTAAATCATTTTGAGTAGGGCAAAAACTTAAATAGTCTTTTTTTAAATCATTATACATCATACCATCTTTTTGAAGAATTCTAGTTAAATCCATATCATATAAAACTAATGGAATAGTATAAAAATTACCCCCTACCACTTGTACAGTATAAACCAAGGAGCACAATTTAATAAAGTTCGTTGCAGACTCTTTATCTAAAAGAGCTATTGTATTAAGCATAGCTTTAGTTATACCTGATGATTCCTCAGTCACTTCTTTTGCAAGAATTCTTGCCCACATTTTTTGCATTGCTTTATCAGATACTCTCGATGAAAGATCTTCAAAGTATTCTAACCATTCATCGTCTGGAGTATTTATTTTTTTTATTGATTTATCTTTATTAATAATTTGTTCTGCTTCGTCAATAATATTAATCAGATTCTTAGTTCTTTTTAAAATTTTTTTTACATTCATTATAACACATGCATTTTTGATCGTATCTTCATTGAAATTATTTTCTTTTATTTGTTCTATAAGATATTGTTGAGCCACTTTTTTAGGATTGTTAATATCATTTAAAACATTTTTTACATCAGAATACATTATTCCAAAAAGATCAAATAAATTTTTTTTATCCATTAAAATAACCTCCTATTAATAATTATATCACCTTAGCTTAATTAAAGCTTTTCATAAAATTCATCGATAAAATTATCTAAATTCAAAAATAAAATATTTATATTGATATCTGATTGTTATTTATATAAACTGCATTGAAAATACCTACATTCTTCAATCAACACCATTTTCTAACATAATATTTTAAAATTATACAATCTCATTTTTATTATAATAAATTTTCATTCCATAAATCAATGCTATCTCCAATAATAAATGTCTTTCTATAATTTCTTAAATAACTATTTTTCTTGAAGTGTAGTCTTTTTGCTTTGTAAATTAAACGACTCCTCAATTTACCTTACCGATGAATTATTAGCATTCTCAAAGATGAATAATTGATTTTTTTGAGGAAGATAAATATCAACTATGATAGTGCTAATTATTTTTCTACCATTATTTTATTATTATCAATTATATGCAATACATTAATCACACCTCTACTTAATTCTCTTCCAATCAAAATATACCTATAACAAACATGAGGATTTTTTGCATATATTAGTAATATTGTAAAATTGATATCCTTCATTTTTTCAAAATTAAAATATCCTTTTAAAATTACCATGCATTAATTGTATACTTCTTCAATACCATTATAAATTAAGTTATTTTTAACTTTGTATAACCAATTACGTAAATATTTCTCCATAAAACCCCAACGTTCATTTTATCATAATTTCAACATCAACAAAACGGCATTATTATCTTTTTTTATAAATTAGTGAATTGTAAAAATATGTTTCAATTATAAAAATTTTTCATAGACCATCTGAGCCACTTGTAATACTTTCTTGTTTTAACTCCGTTTTTTCGGCTATGTTAACCCAAAAAGATGCTCTATTCAATAAGAAATGGAGTGCCTATATATTGAGCCCGTCTAAATGTGCATGGATATTGGTAGATATTGACAAAATTATCATGAAGATTTCT
>NZ_NFLY01000093.1:0-2077 GCF_002161155.1 Massilimicrobiota sp. An105 | reverse complement strand
TCCACCTATAGATCATCCCTGGAAACAGTCTTCCTACTTAAATTTTCTTGCAAAACAAAAGCACCGATCTGGTGCTAATGTTTAAAATTTTTTAGGACATTTTCAAATTTGCTTGACACTCTTTTTCTTCAATTCCAGATTAATATCATTTTGAATCTGATTTAATAATGCATTCACTTCTTCTTTTAACACTAAATAATTATATACTAATGGATTTTCATCAAACGATTTTTTCTTTTTCTGATAAGCTTGAATTAAACTTTCACAGTCGTTATTCAAATGTTTAGCTTTTACAATAGCCTGCTGCATTTGTTTTAACTCCTTCTCCAAAGCTTTCAACACTTCATCATTTTGTATCTTCTTTTCATATCTTTGATATTCTTTGACAATATCCTGATTTAAAATCCATTGATTCAAAGCTTCAGCCTTTTCTTGAACTTGTTTATTCAACTTCTTCACCTTTCAATGCCCATGTTTTGACTTCTGTGACTCTAACAGGAACTATTTGACCAATATGTTCAGGATTTCCTTTAAAATTAATAAGTTTTTGATGTTTTGTATATCCTGTTAACATTTCATTATCTTTTTTAGATGTTCCTTCTACGAGAACTTCTACAACCTGATTTAGAAATTTTTGATTTTGTTTAAGTGCTTTTTCATTCACCAAATCATTGAGACGATATAGACGTTGTTCTTTTGTATGAATGTCAATATCATCCTCCATCTTCGCTGCTGGTGTTCCCGCACGAGGTGAATAAATAAATGTATATGCTAAATCATATTCACAATATTCATATAAAGATAATGTATCTTCAAACTGTTCATCTGTTTCTCCTGGGAATCCTACAATAACATCAGTTGTGATAGTACAATCAGGAATCTTTGATTTAATCTTATCAAATAATTTTAAATAATCCTCTCTTGTATATCTTCTTCCCATACGTTTTAAAACTTCACTATTTCCTGATTGAACAGGTAAGTGAATCGCTGGCATAATGTTATCATATTGAGCAATAACATCAATCATTTCATCACTGAAATCCCATGGATGACTAGTTGTAAAACGTATACGTGGAATGCCAGTTTTAGCTACATCTTCTAACAATGAAGCAAAGTTATAATTATCTTGAAAATCCTTACCATAAGAATTCACATTTTGGCCTAATAATGTAATCTCCTGATATCCCTGCTCTTTTAATTCTAAAACTTCTTGAAGAATTTCTTCTTTTAAACGTGATCTTTCTTTACCACGTGTGTAAGGCACAATACAATATGTACAAAACTTATTACATCCATACATAATATTAACCCAAGCTTTATAAGGATGTGCGCGATGACTTGGTAGATTTTCAATGACATCCCCTTCTTTAGACCAGACTTCCAAAACCATTTCTTTATCTAACATAGCTTGTTTTAATAAAACAGGCAAACGATGGATATTATGTGTTCCAAAAATCAAATCTACTTGTGGATGTTTTTCTAAAATCTTATTAACAACAACTTCTTCTTGAGCCATACATCCACAAATTCCAAAGATAATATTAGGATTTGTTCTTTTGACTTTTTTAAGATATCCAATTTTTCCAAAAACCTTTTCTTCAGCATTTTCTCTTATTGCACAAGTATTCAGTAAAACAACCTGTGCATCTTTAATTTCATCAGTTGCACTGTATCCTAAACTTTCTAAAATACCTGCTAGTGTTTCACTATCACGTTCATTAGCTTGGCAACCATATGTCTGAATAAAGTATTTCTGTCCTTTTCCAATACCAACCATATCTGCTGGTATTTCATAAGCATCTTTAATATGATGTATTTCATCTTTTCCTCTATGTTTGGCATCTTTTAAAGATGGACCTTTAAAATATTGACTATAATCTTTCATTTTCTCACCACTTTCTGCTTTATTATACCAAATAAATCAAAATAAGAAAGAAAAAAATAAGGACATTGTCCTTATTTCAGGCTGTTGACAAAGTAAAAAAGTCAACAGCTTTTAGTTTTCAAATGAAAGAATATATGGTATTATATCCATTGTCGTGGATGACTTCTTTCCAAGTACGCAAACTTTGAGGCT
>NZ_NFLY01000092.1:0-2104 GCF_002161155.1 Massilimicrobiota sp. An105 | reverse complement strand
ACATAAGCAACCTGCCCCTGTGAGGGGGATAACTGCTGGAAACGGCAGCTAAGACCGCATAGGCATACATGACGCATGTCGAGTATGTTAAATATCCTACGGGATAGCACAGGGATGGGCTTATGACGCATTAGCTAGCTGGTGAGGTAGAGGCTCACCAGGGCGACGATGCGTAGCCGGCCTGAGAGGGTGGACGGCCACACTGGGACTGAGACACGGCCCAGACTCCTACGGGAGGCAGCAGTAGGGAATTTTCGGCAATGGGCGAAAGCCTGACCGAGCAACGCCGCGTGAAGGAAGAAGTCATTCGTGATGTAAACTTCTGTTATAAAGGAAGAACGGCGCCTGTAGGGAATGACAGGCGAGTGACGGTACTTTATGAGGAAGCCACGGCTAACTACGTGCCAGCAGCCGCGGTAATACGTAGGTGGCGAGCGTTATCCGGAATCATTGGGCGTAAAGAGGGAGCAGGCGGCAGTGCAGGTCTGCGGTGAAAGCCCGAAGCTAAACTTCGGTAAGCCGTGGAAACCGCACAGCTAGAGAGCATCAGAGGATCGCGGAATTCCATGTGTAGCGGTGAAATGCGTAGATATATGGAGGAACACCAGTGGCGAAGGCGGCGGTCTGGGGTGCAGCTGACGCTCAGTCCCGAAAGCGTGGGGAGCAAATAGGATTAGATACCCTAGTAGTCCACGCCGTAAACGATGAGTGCTAAGTGTTGGGGGTCAGACCTCAGTGCTGCAGTTAACGCAATAAGCACTCCGCCTGAGTAGTACGTTCGCAAGAATGAAACTCAAAGGAATTGACGGGGGCCCGCACAAGCGGTGGAGCATGTGGTTTAATTCGAAGCAACGCGAAGAACCTTACCAGGTCTTGACATGGAGATAAAGGCTCTGGAGACAGAGAGATAGTTATATCTCACACAGGTGGTGCATGGTTGTCGTCAGCTCGTGTCGTGAGATGTTGGGTTAAGTCCCGCAACGAGCGCAACCCCTGTTGCCAGTTGCCAGCATTAGGTTGGGGACTCTGGCGAGACTGCCTCTGCAAGGAGGAGGAAGGCGGGGATGACGTCAAATCATCATGCCCCTTATGACCTGGGCTACACACGTGCTACAATGGACGGATCAGAGGGAGGCGAAGCCGCGAGGTGGAGCGAAACCCAGAAACCCGTTCACAGTTCGGACTGCAGTCTGCAACTCGACTGCACGAAGCTGGAATCGCTAGTAATCGCGAATCAGCATGTCGCGGTGAATACGTTCTCGGGCCTTGTACACACCGCCCGTCACACCATGAGAGTTGGTAACACCCGAAGCCGGTGGCCCAACCGCAAGGAGGGAGCTGTCTAAGGTGGGACTGATGATTGGGGTGAAGTCGTAACAAGGTATCCCTACGGGAACGTGGGGATGGATCACCTCCTTTCTAGGGAGAAGAGAAGATGTGGATACTGTTTGGTTTTGAGTGTGGTCTGAAGGGATTGCATTCAAGGCAGGAACATTGAAAACTGAACAGCAAACTTTCTACAAGAAAGCGAAGGAAGATGAAGAGATCAAAGAAAAAGAAGGTCGAAATCATCTAGTTGCAAACTAAGAAAGCACAGAAAGAACACTTTAGGTTAAGCGAAGAAGAGCGTATGGTGGATGCCTGGACACCAGGAGGCGAAGAAGGACGCAGCAAACGGCGAAACGCGACGGCGAGCAGTAAGCAGGCAACGACCCGTCGATATCCGAATGGGGGAACCCGCCATCCACGAGGGTGGCATCGCTAAGGCGAGGCAATACGCAGGGAACTGAAACATCTCAGTACCTGCAGGAGAAGAAAGTAAAAACGATTCCGTAAGTAGTGGCGAGCGAAAGCGGAGGAGCCCAAACCATCAGATGATGGGGTTATAGGGCTGCCGAGAAAGTCGATGCGACATGACAGGAGAAGCGCAGGGGAAGGCGCAGCGAAGAGGGTGAAACTCCCGTATCCGAAGTCGTGAAGCAGGACGAGGCAGACCCTGAGTACGTCGGGGCACGAGGAATCCTGACGGAAGGATCGAGGACCATCTCGAAAGGCTAAATACTCCCTGGTGAGCGATAGTGAACCAGTACCGTGAGGGAAAGGT
>NZ_NFLY01000091.1:0-2473 GCF_002161155.1 Massilimicrobiota sp. An105 | reverse complement strand
GGTTAATTGTAAAAGTAAATTCTACTTTAAAAAATAAAGTGGAATTTAGTCTTACGAATTTTCTTGTTATATGTTATTGATTATTTGTTCCTCATTTTCTGGATTAATGATATGAATGAAAATATTTCTAAAAATAAACATATGACTGCTGATCAACGTAATGAGATTTTTACCATGCTAGAAAATGGTGATTCCGTTTCTAAAATTGCTTCAGCTATTTCAAAAGATAAATCTACTGTTTCCAAAGAAATCAGGAAACATAGAATTGAACAGAGAATTTCCAATACCCTTAGTAAAAATGGCACCTGTGCTCATGTTAAAAACTGCACACATACTCATTTATGCTCTCATGTCAAATGCAATCTCAAATTTTGTAGAAGTTGTGACATATGTCAAAGCGTTTGTCCTGATTTTGAGCTTCATATATGTAAGCGATTAAAAAGAGCACCCTATGTATGCAATGGCTGTGATTCTCGTAAATATTGTCGTAAACCAATAAAATATTTTTACAACCCTTCCCATGCTCACAAAGAATATATGGAAGCTCTTGTCAGTTCACGTACTGGCATCAGTGTCACTGAAGAAGAACTCAAAAAAATTGATTCCATTGTAAGCCCTCTTGTCAGAGATAAGTCTCAATCTCTCAATCATATATTTGCTTCACATGCTGGTGAGATTGGCGTTTCTCAAAGTACCGTTTACAACTACATTGATGCTGGCTTTCTTGAATGTGCCAACATTGACCTCCCTAGAAGGGTTAGATTCAAGAAAAGAAAGAGAAAAGCAGGGAAAAATGAGGTAAAAATCAATAAATCTGCATTAAGAAAAAATCGCACATATGATGATTATCTCGCTTATATGAACGAGCATCCCGACGCCAATGTCATCCAGATGGATACTGTTGAGGGAATCAAAGGTGAAAATCTTCTCCTTACCCTGCATTGTGTGAAAACGCATTTTCAAATTGCCCATTTTATTTCAAGTAAGGAAAATACACATCTTGCACAGGTATTTGAATTATATTATGAAAGATTTGATGATAAGGATCTCTTTAAAAATTTCTTTCAGGTCATACTTACAGATAATGGAAAAGAATTCACGGACATAGCTTATCTTGAGGAACTAGGATTAAAAGTATTTTTTTGCGACCCCAATAGATCGGATCAAAAAGGTTCCTGTGAAAAGAATCATGAATTCATAAGATATTTCCTGCCAAAAGGAAAGACTTTCAACAATCTTCATCAAAGAGATATTTGGAATATGATGTCACATATCAATTCATACAAGAGATATTCATTGAATAATAAAAGCCCCTATGAAGTAACGGAATTCATATGGGGCAAAGAATTATTACAGGCATTGCACATCAAATATATTAAGCCTGATGAAGTGACTCTAAACAATTCAATTTTTAATAAAAACAGATAGGAAAGGATTGAAAATGAGGAACACTAAAAAGTAGAATTTAGTCTTGTAAATTCATCACAATCCATAAGAAAATTGAAATTCACTTCAAGTACATTATATACACAAACACAAAAATTAAAAATATAAATTATGTCATTTCCAAGATTAAGTTCTACTTATCAATATTTTTTAAGTAGAACTTAGTCTTAAAAAAAGTGGAATTTACTTTTCAAATTAAATTATTTTTGTAACAACTGATTTTTAACAACTGATATAGTTATCAGTATCTTTCTATATAAAAAGTAAACTCAAAATAATATTTTAAGAAGAACAGTAACATATGTATCAACTATTTTATAATAAATTTGAAAATATATCTAAAATTTATCTTCTTCATATACTGGTATTTGACAATACATCTCGAAAATATACATATATTTCTAAGGAATTATAATACCCTGTGGAACAAGTGTTAACATTAACTTCAAAGAAGAATTATTAAAATAATTAGTATGAAATATGACAATGCTACCAGAAAAAGCAAAAGAAGGGAAAAGTAAGATAATAAAAATTAAATTATGACTAGAGAATAGATATTAAAACTTTAATAGATTTAAGAATTTACATCTTCATATTTCAGATAAACCATAAACTTACAATGAAAGATTTTTTTCTTTCTCTCGCTTCTATTCTTTTTTACCATAAAATACCACTCTTCAATAATTGCATGAAAATATCAAATAATATTTAAAGTTACACTTTGTAAGTAATGAACTTATACAAATTATTTATGTGACTTTTCTTCTTATTTTTAGTGTTATAATTTCTCCAACCACAACACTATTATACATAGAGAATTTAACATTATCATTATACTAAAGTTTTTAAATTTCAATGCTCATAAAACTAGGGCCTGTTGCGATTGCTTTCTAATATCCGCCAACTTCTTGGACATATTGGTTTAAAAATAGATGAAACACCTATCTCTATTTATCCTACTTTTGTTAATTACAATAAGCTTATATTAATGGTTGAAGATTATCATTATATTTTATTGATAGGAGCA
>NZ_NFLY01000090.1:0-2532 GCF_002161155.1 Massilimicrobiota sp. An105 | reverse complement strand
GCTACACCACTTCCTCCATCCTTAACATCACTGTTAACGACTTGTGGTTCACTACACTTGGCGGTAACTACCTGTGGTCGGTCTATCTCCGACTGAATCCGTGCCATGCCCGGCACACAATAAAAAAAGAACTTTTTAAAAAAGTTCTTTTCTCCCTTGCATTTCTATCTAGAAATTGTCACTTGACAGTTCATATGTATTTTTTAGATAGTCAATTACTTCATTTAAATCATGTACTACTTTGAGTGTCAAACTATTAACACTATCATCATGAAAAACAAGATCAGGTACACATATGACAGGAATATGAGCATTGTAAGAGGCTAATATTCCATTTTGAGAATCTTCAAGAACTAGAGCTTCTAATGGGTTGATATGAAAATGTTTTAATACCTTTTTAAATATTTCTGGATTAGGTTTACTTTCTTTCACTTGATTTCCTGACATAATATAATCTATATATTGGTATGTTTGTGTTATTTTTAAGTATTTTCTAATAACACTCTCACTTGAAGAAGAAGCAATTGCTATCCGTATATTATTTTCTTTTAAATATTTTAAAAGATTATAAAGGCCTTCTTTAACTGGTAAACCATTCTCTAGTATATACTTTTCTTTATACTGAGTTGTTAATAAACTAATTTTTTCATTAGGAAAATCCTTCCCAAAATATTCTTTTAATGTTTTTTCATTAGCTTTCTTATTTCTTCCTAATAGTTGTAATCTAAATTCGTCTGTTATAACATACCCATATACTTTTGCTGCTTTTTTTAGACATTCTCCTACAATACGTTCACTATCAAACATTAATCCATCCATATCAAAAATAACACATTTTAATTTCATGATAACCCCTCCATTTTTGCAAAAATCCTATGAAATTTTCATAGGATTTTATAAATAGTCTATAACTTGTTCTATATCATCAATGATGATATTAGCTTGACTTTGATCTAATTGAAATTTTGTATCTCTTAGAGCTATAACATCTATTCCGGCATTCACTGCTGCTTGAATACCAGAGGGAGAATCCTCTATAATTATTGTTTCTTCTTTAGTTGAATTTAATTGCTTAAGACTATACAAATAGATTTCAGGATTTGGTTTACTTTCCTTAAAAGAATTTCCACTTGTAATGATTTGAAAATATTGTTTTAAATGAGATGTTGTTAATGCTTTATCAATCGTTTTTTCATTTGAGGAAGACGCTAATGCTATTTTATAACGATGACTATGTAAATATTTAAGTAGCAATTCTACGTGTGGATTAATAATACTCGTATAATCTCTATCTACTGTTTGATAGAATTCATTTAATAAAGCTTTTACTTCATATGGTGGTATTCGATGGTTCCACCAAGAATAAACAATATGATCAAAAACTTTACGATCAACACCAATGACTTTTCTACATTCTTCATATGTCAATATAATATTGTGTTGCTTATGAAATCTTATAAGTTCATCCATATACATTTTTTCACTGTCAAAGATAACACCATCCATGTCAAAAATAATTGTTGTTTTCATTAATAATCTAAAGCTTTATAATAACGTCTGATATCAATTGGATGACGTCTACAATGTTCTAAATGTACATTTAATCTCATAAATGCTGATCTCATCATGATTGGTGATAGGATTCCTCTAAATTCATCACTAATTCCATTGAGTTTATATTTCTTTGTATCAAAAACTGTGACCTTTGCACTCACTCTATGCACAAAGTTTTCTACTCTATCCATTTCTGGTCTTGTCTTATCTTCTCCCTTGATTAAGATCACCGGTATATCTCTTTCAATCACTTCCAATGTCCCATGGAAAAAGTTTGCTGCTGAGATTGGTCGTGTTCTCATCCATTGCATTTCTTCCATTATGCACATTCCATAACATACTGCCCAGTCTTCCAAGTTCCCTGATGCCACTAGATATGTGATAGGTTCATCACAGTATTTTTCTGCATAGTTCTTCATGTCTTCATCTGCATCCTTATAGATTTGTACGACATTGTCTGGCATGTTCTTGATTTCTTCCATCAATTTGTCATATTGATCAAATTGTCCTGCATTTTTCATGAAGCGTAATACCACTGAATACCACCAATAGTATTCTCCTCCAAATGTATTGACAAGATAGTCTACTTTTTTGGCTAATGGTGAATCTAGAACTTCCACATAGCCAATGACTCTCGCTCCGACTTCATGAGCCTTATCAATAGCTTGTTCAATCTCAATTGTATTTCCTGATAGAGAAGCTATCACGACGACTGAATCCTTATCAAATTTAGCATTGCCTTCATACAAGAAATCAGTTGCATTTTCAAGATATAAAGGAAGATTACACCCTAATTGTTTAGCCGTATGCATGATTTGTCCAGCATACAATAATGTCCCTCCAATACCAAATAGGAAGATATTAGAATAACCATCTTCACAGATCTTATCTACAATTTTTTCTACTTCTGGAATTAAATTAACTCCATTTTGATGTTCTGTTCTTACTCTATTTTCATCGAAATTTAACATTTTTGTC
>NZ_NFLY01000009.1:0-72151 GCF_002161155.1 Massilimicrobiota sp. An105 | reverse complement strand
CAATATCTGAAGGTGATTTTTATAATACAAAAAATCACTTTGCAATTTGAAATTCAACTCCCACAAGAAGAGTTGAATTTAAATATACAAAGTGGAATTTAGTTTTTCATTTCACCATATTCATAAAAAAAGATGACCGAAGTCATCTTTTCACTATTTATGCTTTGATAATTCCTTATCCTTCATTTCTTTAACCATTTTCGTCAGATGTTCTTTTTCACTTTGAAGTTGTCCATACATTACTTGTGTGTCCATCTTCTGATGAGATGGAATATGTTTATTTGTATTTTCATGAAATGTCTTTTCATAAGATTCCTCAGCTTTTTCATGAATACAATGACGTAAAGCTTCTAAAGTTTTATGTTTTTGTTCTTCTTTTTCTTTCATTTCCTGAATTTCTTTTTTTAATTCAGTCTGATTGAAAATAACTTCATTTTCTTCATCCTGACTATTTCTTTTTTCCTGATCTTTAAATACCTTTTGATAAGCGTCTTTTGCTTCTTGAATAATATCTTCCTTACTCATATTGTCGTCCTCCTTCATTTGACGAACTTATTATAAAATGATTGATTTCAAAAAAACATAGACGCTCAACATTTGATTACATGATTAACAAAATTTATGATTGAAAATGATATTTCTGTTATTTTTATTTACAAAAAGAAAAGATATTCATTTCGAATATCCTTATCTTCTTAATCCTAATTTGTCAACTAATGCTGTGTATCTATCAAGATCTTTATTTTTTAAATATTTTAATAAATCTCTTCTTCTACCGATTTTCTTTAAAAGACCTCTGTTTGAATGATAATCTTTTTTATGAACTTTAAAGTGTTCATTTAATTTGTTGATATCAGCAGTTAATACAGCGATTTGTACTTCTGGAGAACCTGTATCTCCTTCTTTAGTTGCGTATTCTTTCATAATAGCAGTTTTTTCTTCTTTAGTTAACATTATTTATTCCTCCTTTTATTTGACTTAGCTATGTCCAAGAAATAGGTCGAGGACTCTTATATCCTAGATATAGCCGCATTTGTAATTATAAAGAAAGCATAGGAAAAGTCAAGTTATTTATTGATTTTCATGAAAAGAATTTATAAAATATTTCAAAGGAGGATATTTCATGAATAAAATAGCATTTATTGGTGTTGGCGTTATGGGTAAACCTATGGTTCAACATCTTACTAGCGCTGGATATGATGTAACTATCTATACACGTACTAAAAGCAAGGTACAAGATTTAATAGATCTTGGTATTACCTGGAAAGACAGTGTTTATGACTGTATACAAAATCAAGACATAATTATGACAATGGTAGGCTACCCTCATGATGTTAAAGATATTTATTATGGTCCAAAAGGAATCATAAACAATGCAAAGCCAGGAGCTATTCTTATAGATTTGACAACATCATCGCCAAAACTTGCAAAAGCAATTTATAACGATGCCAAAGCACATCAGTTAGAAAGTTTAGATGCTCCCGTATCTGGAGGAGATTTAGGAGCCAAAAATGCAACACTCTCTATTATGGTTGGTGGAGACTATACAACTTTTCAAAAAGTTCAAAAAATATTAGATATCCTAGGTACAAGTCTATATGTAGGAACAAGCGGTATGGGACAACATACCAAAATGGCTAATCAAATAGTGATTGCTGGAACCATTGCAGGTGTCAGTGAAGCCATTCACTATGCCAAAGAACATCAATTAGATATGGATATATTGATGCAATGTATTACCAAAGGTGCCGCTGCCAGCTGGCAGTTAGAACATAATAGACAAGCGATGATTGATGAACAGTTTCAGCCAGGGTTTTATATCAAGCATTTTATCAAAGATTTAAAAATTGCTAAAGAGGAAATGGATCATCAAGAACTTCCTGTCTTAAATACTGTCTTACAAATGTATCAAAGTCTTCAAGAAGACAATCTAGGAACACAGGCTCTCATACACTATTACGAAGAAAACTCATGAAGTTTTCTTTTTTTGTATCATAATCAAAGAAAGCATTAATAATAAAAAACTGATAAAATGCATCAAATCAAAACTTTCATTTAAAAATATTAAGGATTCTATATAAGTAAACACAGGATTTAAACTTAAAAAGAAACTTGTTTGAACAGCACCGATTTGTTGAATAGCTTTCATATAAGTGATTTGTATAAAAGCAAACCCTAGACCAGAAATAACCAAAAATAAAATCCAGTCCCATATATTTAACGAACTTAACTGATAAAATCTCAATTGTCCATCTAACAAACAATGTCCAAATAAAAAAAGAGAGCCAAATAATAATTCAAAAAAAGTAAAACTTATACTATGAGAAATATTCCATTTTTGAATAAGAATATTACCAGAAATATAGAGAATCATACCAAGCAGAAGATAAAAGAATCCAATCTGTATTGAAAAAATTTGAAAATGAATAGATAGTAAAAAAGCAAATAATGATAAAAACATAGCTATCCATTCTTTAAAGGTATAATGATTTCTTAAAAAAAGAAATGATAATAAGAAAGTTACTGTTGGAGATAAAGCATTCATAAATGCATTATCTACCCCTTTTACTTGATTCATACCCAAGAAAGTAAAATAGAAGTTTAAATATATAGATAGAAGTGCAATAATGATTAATTTCTTCTTATTTGGACAATGTAAAGGAATATGAGTAAAACAAATATATAAACCTAAAAATAAAAAAGATAATAAGACTCTTAAAAATGCTAAAAATAAAAAAGGAAGCTGATTCAGCAATAATTTCATAACAATAACATTACTTCCCCAAAAAAAGCTTGCTAAAAAAAGTTGAAAATAAATGGACATACTATTCACCATTTCTAGTATGTCCATTTTCATATATTTCAATCATTATTTATATTGATGTGATTTTCCAATAATCTCATGAATATCTTCAATACCCATGTCATCCAAAATATCATTCATTTCCTGAATGATTTTAGGACAAGCATAAGGATCAACAAGGTTTTGACAACCTACAGCCACTGCACTAGCTCCTGCTATCATCATTTCAATAGCATCCTTACCAGTGGCAATCCCACCCATTCCAATAACAGGAATAGACACTGCCTGAGTCACTTGATAAACCATACGTAAAGCTACTGGAAAAATAGCTGGTCCACTATATCCACCTGTTTTATTTGCAATAATTGGTCTTCCTGTTTTGATATCAAAACGCATTCCTATCATTGTATTAATCATTGTAATTCCATCTGCTCCAGCTGCTTCAACTGCTTTTGCCATAGCAACTATATCAGTGACATTTGGAGAAAGTTTTACATAAACAGGTTTTTGACTCACTGCTTTTACAGCCTTTGTCACTGCGGCAGCCATGTCCGGATGAGTTCCAAATTGAATTCCTCCCGCATGTACGTTAGGACAAGAAATATTAAGTTCTAATGCCCCTACCATATCATGTTTAGATAGACGTTTAGCAGTTTCAACATAATCATCAATAGCACTACCCCCAATATTAGCAATAACTTTATCATTGTATAATGGACGTAATTTTTCTAATTCTTCATGTATCACTGCATCCACACCTGGATTTTGTAAACCAATAGCATTTAACATTCCACTTGGTCCCTCTGCGATTCTTGGTAAAGGATTTCCATAACGTGGTTCTAAAGTTGTTCCTTTTAACATCATCGAACCTAAACAGTTGATATCATAAAATTTTGTAAACTCATATCCAAAACCAAATGTTCCACTTGCTGGAATAACTGGATTTTTCATATTTAATCCAGGTAATTTAACTCTTAAATTAGCCATTGACAATCACCTCACTTGACATTAACACTGGTCCTTCAACACAAATACGTTTATATGGTTTTGTCTTGACTTTACATGAACATCCCATACAAGCACCAAAACCACATCCCATACGCACTTCAAATGAAAGATAACCATTTTCAGGATATGTTAAAACCAAAGCATCAAGCATTTTTTCAGGTCCACAAGCATAATATTTATCAAATTCAATATGATTTTCTTTTAAAGCATCAATAACAGTCCCTTTAACGCCAACACTTCCATCCATAGTTGCTATATATGTAGGACAAATGTCCATAAATTCCTTTTGATAGAAAATATCATTTTGACTATTAAATCCAAGTACAGCCTGAACTTCAACACCATGATTTTTTAAAGTTTTTGCTAAATTATACATCGGTGGCACACCTAATCCTCCACCAATCACAACTGCCTTTTGAGCCTGAAAATCTAAAAAGCCATTTCCAAGTCCTGTTAAACAGTCTAAAGTATCACCAATATTTTTCTGTGAAAGAATCTGTGTTCCTTCTCCAACAACTTTAAAAATAATAGTGATATGATTTTCATCATAATCACAAATACTCATAGGTCTTCTTAAATAAGGCTGTAATGAGTCATTAATTTTGACATTAATAAATTGTCCTGGTGTTTGAATGAACTTTGCAGCTTCACCTTCTAAAACCATTTCATATACATCTTTGACAAGTTCTTTTTTAGAAACAATTGTCATTATTCCCTGATAGTTTTCCATTTATTTTTCCTCCAAATTTATAAATTCACCATTCATAATATTAGCAAAAATACGACCATAACATGTTGTTCCTAAAAATGGTGTGTTGGCTGATTTTGATTTCAAGTCCTTTTCTTCAATCGTAAAAGATTGATCAAGGTCAAAAATACATAAATTAGCTAAAGAACCAGTTTGAACTTGACAGTCAAAATGTAAAACTTGAGCTGGTCCAACTGTTAAAGCATCTAGAATTGTTTCTAAAGAAACCAGATTTTTCTTAACTAAATAAGTATATAATAATGGAAATGCATGTTGTAAACCTATAATACCAAACGGTGCATTTTGAATAGATGTATTCTTTTCATCTCTAGCGTGTGGCGCATGATCAGTAGCAATAACTGTGATTGTTCGATCATTGAGTCCTTGAATAAGTGCCTGATGATCTTCTTGACTTCTAAGTGGTGGATTCATCTTAAAATTAGGATGACAATCTTGAATATTGTCTTCTGTTAAAATTAAATGATGTGGTGAAGCTTCACCTGATACAGATAAACCTTCTTTTTGAGCTTCATTTAATAAAGCTACAGTTTCTTTTGTAGAAATATGACAAACATGATAACGATTGTGATATTGCCTAACTATCTCTAAATCTCTTGCTACCTGCTTATACTCTGAAGCACTATTAATACCTATTAAATGATGTTCTTTAGCATAACGTCCTTCATGTATACAACCACCATGCAGCTCACTTTCATCTTCACAATGAGCGACAATAATAGAATCGAAATTACTTGCCAACTGCATAGCCAATTCCATCATCTCATCACTTTGAACACCTTTACCATCATCAGAAAAACCTACGACTATATCTTCATCAATAAGACGTGCCATATCTACTAATTTCTGACCTTGAAGATTTTGAGTGATTGCACTATATGTATAGATGTTAACACAACCATCTTGTTCAACCCTATGTTTGAAATCTAAAACTGTTTCAATATCATCCATACATGGATTTGTGTTCGCCATAGCTACAATTGTACCATATCCACCATACAATGCACTTAAACTTCCTGTATGAATTGTTTCTTTATGTTCAAATCCTGGTTCTCTTAAATGTGTATGTATATCTATAAAATTATGTGAAACCAACTTACCTTGTAAATCAATGACAGGCATATCACCGTTTTCGATATTTGAAGATATCTCTTCAATATAACCATCTTTGACTAAAATATCTGTTTTTTGAAAAATACCCTGATTATATAAATAAGCGTTTTTTAATAAGTAATTATTCATTTTCTAATACCTTATGAAGCATTGCCATTCTTACAAAAACACCATTTTGCATTTGTGTAAAAATACGACTCTTCTCACTTTCTACCAATTCGTCTTTAATTTCTACATCACGATTAATAGGAGCAGGATGCATAATAATAGCTGTTTCCTTTAAACGTTGATATCTTTCTAAAGATAATCCATAAATCTGATGATATTTTTCTTTAGAAAAATTTTCATCTCCAACATGACGTTCATGTTGAACTCTTAAAAGCATAACAATGTCCATGTCTTCAATAACATCATCAAAATCAACATAGTTGTAGCCTTCCTGTTTATATTCCAATGGTCCAGAAGTATATACATTCATACCAAGTCTTTGCATAACATGATAATTAGAATGAGCGACACGTGAATGTAAAATATCACCCACAATAACAACATTTAATCCTTCAAAATGTCCAAATTCTTCTTTAATAGTCATTAAATCAAGTAAAGATTGTGAAGGATGATTTCCTTTACCATCACCAGCATTTAAAATAGGAACATTAAGCTTTTCTAGCTGTTTAAAATAATCTTCTTCAGGATGACGAATAACTAAAGCATCACAACCGATACTTTCAAATAATTTACAAGTATCATACAAAGTTTCACCTTTCTTTAAACTTGAATTACTAGCCTCAAAATTTTGAGTACGACAACCTAAATTACCAGCAGCCATATCAAAACTATAATGAGTTCTTGTTGATGGCTCAAAAAAAAGATTGGCAACAACTTTCTTTTGGTGATAATCAATCACTTTACCATTTTTAAAAGCAATAGCCTCATCAATAATATTTTGAATCTGTTCTAAAGACAATTCATTTAAATCAACAATTCTTTTCATAGATCCTCCCTTATTTATATTACCCAAATTTTTCATGTAATGCTTTTTCCACAATCGGTGGTACCAAGCCTGTTACACAACGATGGTGTGAAGCAATTTCTTTGACTGATGAAGAAGAAATATAAGAATGATTAGGCCTCGTCATTAAAAAAATCATATCCACACTATCATCTAAATATTGATTTGAAAAGGCCAACTGTAATTCATATTCAAAATCCATCGTTGCACGTAAACCTCGTACCAGTATGGGTGCATTCATTTTTTTAGCATAAGATACTGCTAAATCATCACTAAAATCCACACGAACATTAGCGTAAGTTTTTGTCACCTCTTTTAAAAGCACCAAACGTTCTTCAAGAGAAAACAATGTTGTTTTTTGCGGATTGATAAATATAGTGACATACAAAACATCATACATCTTACTTGCACGTTCAATAATATCCAAATGACCACATGTAACCGGATCAAATGTTCCAGCATATACTGCATTCATGATTTATTCTCCTTATATATTAATATTTGTAAAGATGTAATCCCATAAATTTGTTGTTTCTTTAATATAAATGGTTCTTTAACATCAATGTCTTCTTCTTTTAAATCTTCTATAACAATAATACAATCATCATTCAACATATGATTTTCAACCAGAAAATCTAATATTTTCTGATGAACTTTCATACTATAAGGTGGATCAAGTAAAACCAAATCAAAGCAAATATTCTCCTGAGCAAACTTTAATAAAGCTTTCCAATAATCCATCTTATAAATATGAACAACATCTTCAATCTTTAATGCTTTTACATTGTCTTTCACTGTTAAAAAAGCACGATATTGTTTATCAACACTATACAATTGATCCATACCACGACTAATAGCCTCAATTCCAAGCCCACCACTACCAGCGAACAAATCTAAACATGTACCACCTTGAAAATAAGGACCTATCATATTGAATAAATTTTCTTTGTTTTTATCTGTTGTAGGTCGTGTTAATTTAGAATCAACACTTTTAAGTTGACGACTCTTTAATTTTCCTGCAATGACTCTCATGAATTATACCTCACAACTGAAAACGTTCTATTTGTAAATCATCACTTATATTCTTAAAAACAATACATGTGACTTCTTCTAACAAGTCATTCAATTGATCATAAGCCTGATAATAATTCTGAATAAAAGAATTTTGACTCATCTCATATTGAACTTGCTGTAATTCTTTTTTTAATGACTGTTGCCCAATATCTCCAGGATAGTCTTTTATTTTTAAATAATCTTCCTTCAAACTTTGATACCTCGATAATAATGCAACAGTCTGATCATGATACAAATGACATTGTGCCTGATTATATTTTTCAAATTCTTCTGTTTTAAAAATAGCATCCATTAGTTCATCAATCATTTCATACATATTTTTCACCTACAATAACATATCTAACATCTGTAATAAAGTTCCTACTCTTTCAATACGGTCAGCAAAAGTCATTTTATTTTCTACTTTATATTGTCGTAAAAGTGTTGGAAACTCTTGAGGATAGCGTGATAAAATCAAATACCATTTTGGGTGCATTCTTAAATATTGACGCAACTCCTCATTAATCATCGTACCACTGCCTATTTTGAGACTTTGGTTGTTCTTTAACAACAAAAGTGCCAACAAGATCTAAGATTTTTTGCAACCCCTCAAAACTTTTTGAAAGAGCATCTAAATCAACATTTTTTAAAATATCTAACAACCCAGTCAAGTCTGTCCTATTATGTTTATAAGGTTCCCACATTTTGTCATCTTCACCATATAAAACATAAAATTCATAAAGTTGCTGCCAGGTATAACGTCCTTTTACAACTTCTTCGCGAATAGCTGGTATTGTTTTCACAAAAGCTTTAAAATCATCAATTTGCATATTCTCACCATTAATAACATATGCAATTTTATTCCATTTGTTCTTTTAAAAGATCACGATTATATTTTGCAATGATAGATTGAGCAATTCCTAATCCCATCATAGCTGCCAAAGTTGAAGAACCCCCTGAAGAAATCAATAACAATGGAACTCCTGTCATAGGAATAAAGCCAGAAACTCCTCCAACATTCACTAATAAATGAGTAAAGAAATATAATCCTACTCCATAAAGAATTAATTTACTTTTTGTATCCTTAATTCTTAATGCATAATGAAACATCTTATATATAATAATCACATAAGGAATTAAAAACAGCATGAAACCAACCAAACCTAATTCCTCATAAATAATGGCCACAATAAAGTCATTATGTGATTCAGGTATATAGCCATACTTTTGAGTTGATGATCCAAACCCTTTTCCAAATAAACCACCTGTCGCGAAAGCAATCAATGCATTCGTTAATTGCCAGCCATCACCTTCAATATCACCCAAAGGATTTAACCAGGTATAAATACGACCTAACTGATATGGTTTTAATATGAAAGTTGCACTTAACAATATAAGAATAAAACCAATAACCAGTAAAATCAAAGCAAGTTTTTTATATTTGGTATAGTATGGACGTGGTGTAATAAAAAACAACATCATACAGATAAACGCCATAATTAAAGAGCTTCCCATATCCTTTTGTAAAAAGACACCAACAAAAAAGGCAATAAAAATAGCTAAAATAGGTCTAAGTATACAATACCATAATTTTCTTTTTTGAAGTTCTTCCTTTTTTTGTCTTGTGATATTTCGAGGAATCTGACAATATTCTTCGATTTCTCCAAAATGGAAAGACAGAAAAAGGATCATAATAACTTTCATAAACTCAGCAGGCTGTATAGTAAATGAGCCAATACGAATCCAGGCATGTGAACCTTTTCCATCTTCAAAAAATAAACAAGCTAACATTAAAACTAAACCCATAGCATAAAAGATCCATGTTGAATTGGCATTCACCCAGCTCTTTTTAAAACAACGTGTTAAAAAAATCATTGCTGCAAAACCACCCAACACAAAAATAGCTTGTTTAATCATATTCATCGAAGCATACATAGGTCCCATCTTCGCTGATTGACCAACTGAAGCACTTCCAATCATCACAATACCATATATGGTTAAAATAACTACACAAAAATAAACTGTCTTATCAACTCCACGTCTTTTAAAAATTCTTTTCAATAAATTTATCATCGCATGTCAATCCAATCATTGTCTTTAGCTTTTTGAAAAACTTTATATATTGAATAATGTGAAACCTTTTCAAAAGCAGCATCAATTTGTTTTTGTTCACTTTTTGAATCAACAACTTTTATATATCGACGATAACATGTCATAAATTCATCTTTTGAAATACCTTCTTCATAAGCTTTTTCAACAGCATTATATAAAGACATTACATCAATAATATCTTGGGTATCCCAAAATGGACTCAACGGATAATCGTACATTTTCTTCACTTCCTATCTTTTTCATATTATACATGATATGAATTAAAAATAAAACAGGAATTGGGTAGAAACACTAGCAAATTTGTAAATAAAGAATAGTTTAAAGTGAAAGGAGGGATTTCAATGAACTCTTGTTATAATTACGGAGGATGTGGATGCAATAGCTTCATGCCAACATTTGGATTTAATCCATTTGGATGTGGTGGCTGCAACAGTTTTCCAGTCATGACAACAAGTTGTGGTGGATTTAGTTGCAATAATGGCTGCACTTGGTTTGCTATTGTCTTAGTTGTCTTCTTATTGCTTATTATCTGTGGATGCACAAAAATTTGTTAATCCAAAAAATATGCTAGATTTCTAGCATATTTTTTTCGTTTATGATACAATACATGGCGAGGTGATTAACAACATGATTTTAATGAAAGATATTATTGATGATCATCATCCTTTGATTCGTGAGATTTCTCAACCTGTAGAGATGCCTCTTAGCCAGGAAGACGAACAATTATTATTAGATATGCATGAATTTCTTGTGAATTCACAAGATGAAGAGCTTTCTGAAAAATATCAATTACGTCCTGCCGTTGGAATCGCAGCAGTACAATTAGGTATTTTAAAAAGAATGTGTGCTATTCATGTTTTGACATACGATCAGGATGGAAATATAAAAAAAGCCGATGACTATGCTCTTGTTAATCCTAAAATTGTTTCTTATACAGAAAAACAATCTTATTTAAAAGATGGTGAAGGATGTTTAAGTGTCAATGAGGAAAAAGATGGATATGTTCCTAGACATGCAAAAGTAACTGTCAAAGGATATGATGTTTTAACACATCAAGATGTCACTATTGTTGCAAGAGGATTTTTATCTATTTGTTTACAACATGAACTCGATCATTTTGACGGTGTTCTTTTCTATGATCATTTCAATAAAAACAATCCTAAGGCACCTTTGCCTAATGCTATGATTGTTGAATAAAGAAGCCCTATGGAATTTATTTCATAAGGCTTTTTTATTGATTAAATTTGATCAAATGCTTGATTTAAATCAGCAATCAGATCATCAACATTCTCTAATCCTACAGAAATACGAATTGTTCCTTGTTGCACTCCTCCAGCTAATCTTTCTTCTTCACTCATTTGAGCATGTGTTGTTGATGCAGGATGTGTGAGTAGACTTCTAGAATCAGCAAAATTTGTAACATGAGTAAAAAGTTGAATATGATTAATAACTGATTTTCCAGCTTCTAAACCACCCTTTACTCCAAAAGTAAACAATCCTCCAAAACCTTTTGGAAAATATTTCTGACATAAATCATATGATGAATGGCCTTTTAACTCAGCATAGCTTACCCATTCCACTTTTTCATGATTTTGTAAAAACTCAGCAATATTTCTTGAATTTTCAACATGTTTATCCATACGTAAAGATAATGTTTCTAATCCAAGTAAAGTCATATACGCATTAAATGGCGACATACATCCACCTAAATCTCGCAATGTTTTCGCAACAGCTTTTGTACAAAAAGCCTCTTGTCCTAAATCAGCATAAACAATATCATGGTAAGCTTTATCAGGTGTTGTCATCAATGGGTATCTTTCATTATGCCAATCAAAACGGCCACTATCCACAATGATTCCTCCCATAACATTTCCATGTCCAGCAATATATTTTGTCGTAGAATAAACAACCAAATCAGCACCATGTTCAATAGGTCTAAATAAATAAGGCGTTGGAGTTGTATTATCTACAACAAATAATAGATGATGACGATGACAGATTTCACTAATCGCATCAAAATCTAACATATCTCCATTAGGATTACCTACAGATTCAACAAAAATCATTTTTGTTTTCTCATTAATCAATGATTCCATTGTCTTTAGATCACGAGGATTGACAAAGTGAGAAATAAATCCCATTCCTTGCATTGTTCCTGATAATGAACCAATCGTTCCCCCATATAAGTTATTGGCAGCAATAATTTCATCACCACTTTGGCAGACAGTCATAATCAGCCCCATTATAGCTGCCGTTCCAGAAGCAAAAGCTACCGCTCCTACACCACCATCTAAAGCAGCCATTCTTTGTTGAAGAACATCTACCGTTGGATTAGATAAACGTGAATAGAAATATCCACCTTCTTCTAAGGCAAAAATATTTTTTGCCTGATCAGCACTATCAAATGTAAAAGCATTAGATAAATAAAGTGGTACACCTGTTGCTTTTGTTACAGGATCAGGTTTTTGTCCTGCATGTATCTGCAATGTTTCAAATTGATATTTCTTTGACATTCATATTCCCCCTTTTATGAAAGATATTGTATCACAAATAAAATACAAAAAAAAGCTATTCCATAGATAGCTCAATAATAATGATTACAAATATTTACCATATCTTCAATATATACACGACCACCAGAGATGATATCATCATCTAAATGATGTTTTGTTTTAAATGACTTCTTACAAGAATATGTTTCTCTCATTAATGGTAAATCTTGTTTTAAACATAATTGAATGATTTTTTCCATTTCTTTGCTTTTAAAACAAAATAAGTTAAATAATGCCAGATTACGAATATGTTGACGAGATAGCTGACATATAAAATTTTCTAATTCTTTATCTTTTAAACATGGATATTCTTCAAATCCAATAACCAGAAGATCAATGTCTTCCTGAAAAGAAAAATCTGTTATTGGTTTGGCATAAGTTCGTGCATATCTTGCCATGTCTTCTGCTAAAAGTTTTGCATCTTTGCAATGCGTTGTATAAACAACTTGAACTTTCATAAAACCAGCCACCTTTCTATTTTATTATAAAAACAAAATATGAACTGAAAATAAACATGTGTCCTTATCGTTTCATAAATCAAATCATATGTTATGATGGAAGGAGGTTTATATGAATATTTTTCAAGAAGATAAAAACTGTTTTTCACCATTTTATATGTCAAATCAAACAAGACAATGTCAACCTGTTCTTTTTGATCCACAGGAAGCTATTTCATTAGGTAATTTATTTAAAGATCTCTATATGTCTTATCAGGGATTTTCTAATTATTGTCTACAACCTGAAAATGCACGTCAACAAGCGTTACTAGAAGTTCAGATGTATTATTTTGTAGCACATGAAATCAATCTCTATTTAGATATGCATCCTCATGATGAAAAAATGATTCAATTATATGAACAATATATTCAAAAGGCAAAACAAAGCCAAGATGTATTTGAAAAGAGATATGGTCCTTTAGAAGTACAAAACACTCAAAATAAAATCCCATTTGAATGGATACAAGGTCCTTGGCCTTGGGAATGTCAAAAAGATTAAGGAGGTTTAAAAATGTGGATTTATAGTAAGAAATTACAATATCCTATTTCCATTAAAAATAAAGATTTATCTATGGCCAAATTCATCATTACACAATTTGGTGGACCTAATGGTGAACTTGCTGCTTCAACACGTTATATTACACAACGTTATACAATGCCTGATGAAAAAGGAAAAGCTTTATTAACCGATATCGGTACTGAAGAACTTGGACATATGGAAATGGTATCAACAATGGTTTATCAATTAACACAGGGAGCAACAATGGAAGAAATTAAAGCTGCTGGTTTACAAAGTTATTATACTGAGCATGGCTGTGCTTTATTCCCTAATGATGCCAATGGTGTTCCATTTAATACTATGGTCTTTTCATCAACTGGTGATCCTGTTGCTGATTTAGCGGAAGATTGTGCCGCTGAACAAAAAGCCAGAGCCGTTTATGAAAACTTGATGAACCAAACACGTGATCCTGATTTACTTGCTCCATTATCTTTCTTACGACAACGTGAAATTGTTCATTATGAAAGATTTAGAGAACTTTATGAAGAATATGTTCAAAAATATTATCAACCTGATTTTCATTCAAAAAAATAAAAACCCGATTTCTCGGGTTTTTATTTTGCACTTGCATAAGCAATAAATAATCCAATAATAGCAACAACTGTTGTAAACAAATCTCCTACAAACAGTGAACGAACACTTAAAGTGAAAATATCTAACAATGATATAAATTGCATACCCATACCTGCTTCATGTAAAGGAAGATAGATCATAGTCATTTCTCCCACGACATAACAGATAACAGTTAAAATCACACTTAAAATAGCCATTTGTGATGAATGAATTTGTGATATTTTAGTCACTGCTCCAGCAACAACCAAAGCACATATAATATAAAATAATGATGAAGTAATATGTAAAGAGTGAATCACAATTCCAAGTACTACACCACTCGCAATGGCAGTCAATAATCCTAAACCAATAACTTTACTCCATTGTGTAGAATTTAAAAACTGATCATTATTAGAACGAAAATATTTCTTTGCTTCTTGTCTTTCTTTATATTCTTTGTATTTATCCTGAAATGACATAACTTACCTCCAATTAATGAATAACATGTTTTTGATGTTTAAACATCAATAAAATATATGTACAAATAAATCCACTCGCTAAACCAGCTAAATGTCCTGATAATGAAATGGATGGAATAACAAATGAAATAACCAACATCAAAATAACATTAGGTGCTAATTGTTTGAAAATATCCATATAAATATAGTGATAATGTAAAGCTAAAGCTCCTAAAGCTCCAATCAATCCAAAAATAACACCACTAATTCCACCACTTACAACATTAGCCCCATATCCAGTCAACAGATAAAAAATATAAGGCAGTCCAGTTGTCATAAAAGCAGTGACAATAATTAAAATAAGATATTTTTTAAAATCCAGTGATTTTTCAATAAACATCCCCAAACCATAAAGAGAATAACAGTTAACAGCTAAATGAAGAAAACCAAAATGAATGAAATTGGCTGTAAAAAGACGATAATATTCATGCGTTACCATTACATATACAGGATTATAACCACCAAAAAATAGGCCCTCATAAGCTGTCATTTCTTCACCAAACAGAAAAAAACTTAAAATATAAACAATAATACATATACCAATCAGAGAAACTGTAATTGGAGCTTTCTTAAATTGCCATATCAACCTATTTAACATATTATTCATCCAAGAACTCATAGATAGACATTTGATCTACAAGAACTTCTTCCTCCTCCTTAACAACTTCATTCTTTTCAATAATCTGATCAAGTGTTAATAATGATAAAATATCATCATAACTTATTTTAATAGCTCCCATTTCCAACAAACGAATATTACCACCATAACGATTATCATCAAGAACCATTTGTTTAGTCCAATGATAATGAAAATTTTGAATCGTCGTAAACCATACTGCACCACTATTAATATGTGTAGCTGTAATAATTTGTATATCACTTAAACCACAAACGTAAATATTTCGATCTAAAGCATTCGTTACATTGAAATATGCAAATGGATCAACTGCACTCATGAGTAACATACGTCCATCTTTGATATATCGAGAATAAGTTTTCTTTTTATCAAACATATGATCACTCACAAAACAGATTGCATTTCCACCTAAATTTAAAAAAGTTTTCAATGCATATGCATCTGTTCCCTTTGTTCCATTAGCAACCAGAACTTTTTCTTCATCATAAATCTTTGTCACAATATTCTTTGTATAAGTATTTAATCTTTTTTCAAGTTCCTGTGGTCCTACAACAGATACCATATGATTTTCTGTAATGGATAAATCACCAACATAATAAAGATATAAAGGTGCTCTTTTTTTGAGTTTAGATGTTAATATTTTAGGATAATTATCTTCATATTTCGTTGTGAGAGATATACCTTCATTTTCTAAATTCGCTAAAGCAAAAAGAAGATCATTAATTGTCGTTAAACGTGCTATCATTTTATAGGCAATGTATTCTTCTATTCCCAATATATCAATCAATGTATCTTTATTCATACCAAATAATTTAGATGGCGTTTTTCTTGATGAACTTTTTAATTTTCGTTCAACAGTCAGCCATTCATCCTGTGTTAAAGCAGCAGTATTATCTACAACTAAATCTCCACAAAATAAAAGAACAGCTAAGCTATCTAAATTCAACTGTATTTTCATAAAACCACCTGCACTTTGAAAATATTATACCATAGTTAAACACATCCGTCGATAAAAAAAGGTATGATAATCAATCATACCCTTTGTATTTCAATTATTCAATTCCCATTTTTTCTTTAACAGCAGCTTGTGCAGCAGCTAAACGTGCTAATGGTACACGGAATGGAGAACATGAAACATATGTTAATCCTAATTTATGGCAGAATTCAACAGTGCTTGCTTCTCCACCATGTTCACCACAGATTCCAAGTTTGATATCAGGACGAGTTTTCTTACCTTTTTCAATAGCAATTCTCATTAATTCTCCGACACCTTCTTGGTCTACTTTAGCAAATGGATCTGATTCAAAGATTTGTTTACCATAGTAATCACCTAAGAATTTAGCAGCATCATCACGGCTGAATCCATAAGTCATCTGAGTTAAGTCATTTGTTCCAAAGCTAAAGAATTCAGCTTCTTCAGCAATTTTATCAGCAGTTAAAGCAGCTCTTGGGATTTCAATCATAGTACCAACTTTATATGGTAATTCTACACCAGCTTCTTTAATAATCTTATCTGCTGTATCACAAACAACTTTCTTAACATATTTTAATTCATGAACATCTCCAACAAGAGGAATCATGATTTCAGGAACAACATTTTGTCCTTCTCTATTGACTGCGATAGCTGCTTCAATAACAGCTCTTGTTTGCATTTCAGCAATTTCTGGATAAGTCACTGCCAAACGGCATCCTCTATGACCCATCATTGGGTTGAATTCTTTTAATGATTCAACACGAGCTTTTAAAGCATCAAAAGTCATACCTAAGCTTTCAGCAAGTGGACGAATTTCTTCATCAGTATGAGGTAAGAATTCATGTAAAGGTGGATCCAAGAAACGAATAGTTACTGGATAAATTTCCATAGCTTTAAACAATTCTTTAAAGTCACTTCTTTGATAAGGTAAGATTTTTTCAAGTGCTTCTCTTCTTGCTTCTTCAGTTTCAGCAGTAATCATACGTCTGAAGTTGAAAATTCTTTCTTCTTCAAAGAACATATGTTCTGTTCTACAAAGGCCAATACCTTCTGCACCAAATTTACGTGCCTGTAAAGCATCTCTAGGTGTATCAGCATTTGTACGAACTTGTAATTTACGTACTTCGTCAGCCCATTCCATGAATGTTTCGAAATCACCACTAATTTCTGGTTCAACAGTTTTAATTTGTTCACCATAAACATTACCAGTGCTTCCGTCTAATGACATATAATCACCTTCATGATATTGTTTACCATCAGGTGTAGTTAAAATTTTATTTTCTTCGTCAATCTTTAATGAACCACATCCACAAACGCAGCAAGTTCCCATACCTCTGGCAACAACTGCAGCATGTGATGTCATACCACCACGAATTGTCAAGATACCATGAGCAATATTCATACCTTCAATATCTTCAGGTGAAGTTTCAAGACGAACTAATAAGATATCTTGAACACCATTCTTTGATGCTTCAATAACATCTTCAGCAGTAAAATAGATACGACCAGTAGCGGCACCTGGAGAAGCAGCTAAACCAGTAGCTACAACTTGTGCACAACGTAATGATACATCATCAAAGTTTGGATGTAATAATTGATCTAATTGTTTAGGTTCAACTTTTAATAAAGCTTCTTCCTTAGTAATCATACCTTCATTAACAAGATCAACAGCAATCTTTAAAGCAGCAGCAGCTGTTCTTTTTCCATTACGTGTTTGAAGCATGAATAATTTACCATCTTCAATTGTAAATTCCATATCTTGCATATCTTTGTAATGATCTTCAAGAATTTTATTGATTTTTACAAATTGATCATAGCAATCTGGCATAACTTCTTTTAATGTATCAATTGTTTGAGGTGTACGAATACCAGCAACAACGTCTTCACCTTGAGCGTTCATTAAGTATTCACCATATAATTTCTTTTCACCAGTAGCAGGGTTTCTTGTAAAGGCAACACCTGTACCAGAAGTTTCACCACGGTTACCATAAACCATTTCTTGAACGTTTACAGCTGTTCCCCAGCTTCCTGGGATATCATTTAAACGTCTATAAGTAATTGCACGATCATTATTCCATGATCTAAACACGGCTTTAATAGCTTCCATCATTTGTACTTTAGGATCTTGAGGGAAATCTACACCAGCATGTTTTTTATATTCTTCTTTATAGATTTCTACAACTTCTTTTAAATCATCAGCTGTTAAATCTGTATCAAATTCAACACCTTTTTCTTCTTTAACTTTATCAAACATATGTTCAAATGAGCTTTTTGGGAATCCCATAACAACATCAGCGAACATTTGAATAAAACGACGATAGCTATCATAAACAAAACGAGGATTTTGAGTCGCTTCAGTAAATCCTTTAGCCACTTCATCGTTCATTCCTAAATTTAAAACTGTATCCATCATACCAGGCATAGAAGCTCTTGCCCCAGAACGTACAGAAACAAGTAATGGATTATGTGCATTCCCCATTGTTTTTCCTGTAATTTTTTCTAATTCAGCAAGTTTTTCATAAACTTGGTCTTCGATTTCTTTAGCAATCACTTTCCCGTCTTCATAATATCTAGTGCAGGCTTCAGTTGTGACAGTAAATCCTTGAGGTACAGGCAAACCAATATTTGTCATTTCAGCTAAGTTAGCCCCTTTACCACCAAGCAAGTTACGCATGTCTTTATTTCCTTCACTAAATAAGTAGACATATTTTTTCATATAACTTCCTCCTTTGTTACTACTTTTCATATTATACACTATGTGAGTGCTTACATTCAATAAAAAAATGACGGAATTTAAAAAAAGTGAATGAATCTTTTTTCAAAATTCATTCACTCTCTTTTAAATTTATTTGAGCCATTCGTTGTTTTTTATTCGTCCTGTGCCAATTCTATACGAACACGTCTTCCTTTAATTTTTTGATTATAACAATAGTCAAGAACCTTTTGAGCAGCCCCTGGACTTAGATTAACAAAAGTAAACTTTCTTTTGATTGTGATATCTCCAATTTCTCTTTTTGGAATATCTGCATAGCGTACAAAAAAATCAATAATATCTTTGACATTAACTTTATCCATTGAACCTACTGTCATAAAAATACGCTGTTCTTCTTTATTCATCTCATTAAGACTTTGATAATCATATCCAACTCTTTGAGAATAACACATAGCAAGTAATGCTGCAATCACATCGTTTTTCATATGCTGTGGAATATCTTTTACAATCTTTTGAAAAGGTTTCATATTTCCTTTAAGCATGATTTCCTGTACATCAAACAATAATTCTTTAACTTTTTGATCAAAGATATCTTCAATAGCCGGAATATCTAATTTTTCAATATGACTATGTGTATGTTTTTCAATAGCTTTTAAGAAATTTCTCTCACGTGATGTCACAATAGAATAGGCTTCACCTTTTTTATTGGCACGACCAGTTCTTCCAATACGATGAATATACAATTCTTCATCTTGAGGCAATTCATAATTAATCACATGTGAAATATTGTCCACATCAATTCCTCTTGCTGCAACATCTGTCGCAACCAGATATTGAATTTGTCCAGTTTTAAATCTTCTTAACGTATTCATTCTTTGGTTTTGTGATAAATCTCCATGCATAGCTTCAACATTATAATGCTTTTGTTGCATAGCTGCGACAACTTCATCAACAGAACGCTTTGTTTTACAGAATATAATCGCATTATCCATTTCTCGAGAATCTAAAATACGGCATAGAACTTCAAAACGACGATTGACTTTCGTTTCAAAATAATATTGAGAAATCGTAGAAGCTGTCATTGTTTTGGCTTTGATTTGAATATGCTGATAATCTTCATGCATATAAAAACTTGCTATTTTCTTGATATCACTTGGCATTGTAGCTGAGAATAAAACTGTATGTCTGTCTTCAGGAACGGTTTGTAAAATCGTTTCAATATCATCAATAAATCCCATATTCAGCATTTCATCCGCTTCATCAAGAACGAGCCATTCAACACAATCTAATTTTAATGCTTTACGACGCATTAAATCTAAAACGCGTCCAGGTGTTCCAACAACAATATCTGCACCTTTTTTTAAAGAACGAATCTGTTTTTCTATTTCACTTCCACCAAAAACACTGACAATAGATAAACTCGTATACTTACCAATACGTCGAAGTTCTTCATCAATCTGTAATGCAAGCTCACGGGTTGGTGATAATACTAAAGCTTTTACTCCATCATCCTTTTTATTGATGCAAGACAATAAAACACTTCCAAAAGCCAAAGTCTTTCCTGTTCCAGTCTGAGCCTGTCCAATAATATCCTTTCCTTCCAATAATACAGGAATAGCTTTTTCCTGAATAGGAGAAGGGAGCACATACCCCATCATTTCAATACCTTGTAAAACCTGTTTTGATAAACCTAAATCATAAAAAGTGACTTGTTGCATATATAACCTCTCTTTCATCTACATTCGCCTTGTATCCGACAAAATCAAGGCAAACGTCATACAAATCATTCAAAATAAAAGTCAGGAAAAGATTTTTCCCGACTTACTTTTTTCTTTTCTATGCGATAATATCATACTCTCTACAAAAACACAACTCTTTATTTATTTTTTTGATGTTCTAAAATATAAGGCCTTACCTGTGCTAAAAAATAAAGTGATCCCGTTACAAAAACAACACCTTCATGTAAAAATGCCTGATCAATGGCTTTATGCCAATCTTTTTCAATTTTAACAGGAAAGTTTTCTGCCAATTTTTCAACGGTTTGTGCTCGATAAAAATCAAATTCACAAACAGTAATATCATCTGTTAGTTTTAACAACATTTCCATCATAGCGTGCGTATCTTTATCTTTTAAAGCACTAAAAATAATTTTTATATGCGAATATTTTTTAGCTGACTGATAAAAAGCTTCTATACCTTCCTTATTATGAGCTCCATCAATAATAATAAGCGGATGCTGACATACAGTTTCAAAGCGCCCTGCCCAGGTTGTTTCTAACAAGCCATTTAAGAGCTGTTCATCAGTATAGGTTAAATATTCATACTCTTTTAAATATTCCAATATTTCTATGGCTAATGCACTATTTTGGCATTGATAAATGGCCGATGTATTTAATCTTACATGATAATGACGATAATCATAGGTTAAATAATGACCATGATCTTGAATATTTTCTATATGTCTTGTTTGTATAAGTGGGCTATGCAATTTGTCACATATATTCTGAAAAACATTTAAACATTCACTCTTCTTTTCACCTGTTACATAGGGAATCCCTTCTTTAACAATACCAGCTTTTGTACGTGCAATCTGTTCATATGTATTTCCTAAATATTCAACATGGTCTAAACCGATATTGGTATTGGCACAAATCATTGGATAGATAATATTTGTTGCATCCAGGTCACCACCCAATCCAACTTCAAAAACTGCAAAATCAACACGATGTTTAATAAAAAACATAATCGCAATAAAAACTTCTATTTCAAACATAGAAAGTTCATATTCCAAACATAAATCCATATAACGATTTGCATAGGTAATAATTTCATCTTCTTGAATGTGTTGATTATTAATACGCATAATTTCTAAACGTGTTACTAAAACAGGTGATGTAAAAGTTGCCACTTTATAACCTGCATTTTGTAATACAGAACGTATATAATTCGTTGTTGAACCTTTTCCATTTGTTCCACCAATATGAATAGATTTCAATAAAATTTGAGGATTCCCCATATCTTTCATAAAACGTTTGAAATTATCCAGGGCATAAACACGTTGCTTTTGACTGGCAATAAAATCATGAACTTGCTGATAATGAGTAAAACGTTTTTGAATTTGATGGCGATAAACAAGTTTTTGTTCTGTTAATTGATCTTCGAGAATTTCAAAGCCCAATTGTTTATATAAAGGCTCTAATGTTTGAGAAACAGTCACATATAAATCATCACAAGATAATTGTATAGCTTGACGTATCAAATCACTGGCAATGCCTTGATGACGATAACTTTCTAAAACGCATAAATATTTGATGTGTTGAAATTCATAAATCCCAATAACCCCTACCAGTTTCTTTTCAAAAGCTCCAATAAAAAATAGCTTCTTTTGGCGAGAAAGAGTGAGTATTTCTAATAAGGATTGCTGGTCATTATAAAAAAGTTGCGCTGCTTCTTTAATTTCATGTCCTCTTAAAATTCTTAATTCCACAATGTTCTCCTTTACAAAGAAAAAACAGCTTAAGCTGTTTTTTAAATTTTTTCAAAACGATCTACGTCTACTACAAAGACAGTTGCTCCACCAACTAAGACATCCACCATGATAGGTGTAAAAAATTCTCCCATTTCAGTAGGTGGAACCGTAGGTTCCTTTTCTACACGCTTTCTAGCATGAGCTTTTATAATCTCAAGTGCTGGATCCACTTTATCATCATTTGTTCCGATAAAGAAAGTTGTATTTCCTTTCTTTAAAAAACCACCAGATGTTGCTAACTTCGTAACAAAGAAACCACCTTCAGTCAATGCTGTCTGAACAGCATTACTATCATCATTATTTACAATTGCAATTATGAGTTTCATAGTCTGACTCCTTTCTTTCTTTTATCTTATCACTTTTTTTAGATAAGTACAATTTTTTTAATAGTCTTCTATCATTTCCCCATGTTGTCGTGGTAAAAAACGTTCTTCATAAAAACGCAAAGCATAGCTGTCTGTCATTCCTGATAAATAATCACTGACAATCAACTCACCAGGAGATTGCTGATAAGTTTCTGCCATTTTTGAAACATGAGCACATATACCCTTTTGAGGATAATGACGGTATATGAAATCATCATATAAAATATCATATAATTCTTTCACCATTCGTGTTAATTTTTCGTTTTCTTTCAATATTGTGGTATGATGATGAATATGTGTTGAAATAAATGTAAAGAGAATTTCTAAGGCATGAAAGACTTCTTTTGAAAATTCTAAATATGGTTTATGATAACTATGAATAACCAAATCACCAATCAAACGATTAATAATGGCTTTATTATCTTTACCTAATACTTGAACCACTTCTAATGGTAAATCATCTATAGAAATAATACCTACCTTAATTGCATCTTCAATGTCTTTACCAACATATGAAATAACATCAGAAATACGAACAACACATCCTTCTAATGTCATTGGCAAAATCTTAAAAGAATAATCTTTCTCATGCCAACATTTTTCATATTCTTCCCAAAACTGTTCAATTGTTTTATGACTATCTGGTTTATATATAGGTGAAAGAATCTCACCATTATGGCATAAGATTCCATCTAAGACCTGTAAAGATACATTATATCCGATTCCATTTCTTTCTATAAACAGTAAATTTCTAACACTATTCGCATTATGCGTAAAATAGCCAAATCCTCTTTCTTCTAAACAATCATTAATAGCTTTTTCACCTACATGTCCATATGGCGCATGACCTAAATCATGTCCTAATGCAATAGCTTCAATTAAATCTAAATTCAGATTTAAACCTCTACCAATCTGTCTTGCTATACGTGATACCCACTGGACATGTAAAGAACGCTTAGTAATGTGAACATTACTAAAAAAGGATAATGCCTGTGTCTTGTCGACATAACGGCTATAACTTTTAGAATATAAAACACGATCAATATCTTCTTCAAAAGGCCAGCGAATATCAAATTCTTTGGCTTTCTTTTTTGTATTCTTCACTTTAATACAATCACTATTACATGTTGCATAAGGAGACAATCTTTCATCTGCTAATTTTGTTTCTCTTAAAGAATCATGAATAATTTGATCTTGAGCTTTCATGAAATCACATCCTTTTTCTTTTTTTATTTTTTATAGTATAATACTTATGGTGATTTGATGCAAAATAATATACAAAATAATTTAATTTCATGGTATAACCACAACCATCGCCAATTTCCATGGCGAGAAACCACAAATCCTTACTATATATGGATTAGTGAAATTATGTTACAACAAACAACAACCGAAGCAGTCATTCCCTATTATAAACGTTTTATTCAAACGTTTGATACTATTGATAAATTGGCTAGTGCCTCTTTAGAAGAAGTTTATAAATTATGGGAAGGTCTTGGTTATTATCGTCGAGCTAAACATATTCATGAAACTGCACAACTGATTTGCGAAAAATATGATGGACAGTTTCCTGACACCTATGAAGATATCTTAAAACTCAAAGGGATTGGTCCTTATACTGCTGGAGCTATTTGTTCTATTGCTTATGGATTGTCTACTCCTGCCATTGACGGCAATGTGTTAAGAATTATCTCACGATTATATGCCTTAACTGAAAATATTGCCTTACCAAAGGCCCAAAAGAATATTTTTCATATTGTGAACGATTTATTGATTGGTTATGATGCTTCTGCCTTTAATCAGGGTTTAATGGATCTTGGTGCCACCATTTGTCGTCCTTTAAATCCACAATGTGAAATTTGTCCTATTGCCCCCTTTTGTAAAGCCAGACAATCTGGACAACAGAAAGTATTACCTATTTCTATAAAAAATATCAAACATAAAGAAATCAATTACATAACTGGCATTATTACTTATCAAGATCAATATGTCATGATTCAAAATCCTGCCGGATTATTAGAAAATTTATATGGTTTTATTCAATACGAGTTGGAAAGCCCCTATCGCTTTATTGAAGAATTTGAAAAACAGTATCATATATCATTATCTCTTGTTTCATATCATGGTCAGGTTAAACATGTTTTTACGCATCGTACATGGCATATGCATATCTATCATTTTACAATTTCCAAACCATTGTCATCATTATATAGTTTAAATGATATTTCACAGCTTCCTGTTTCAACGGCACATTTAAAAGTTTTAAAGCATTATTTAAAAACAATCGAATAAGCAATAAAAAGTGGTACAATGTGTGAACCACTTTTTATTATAGGATAACTACTGATTTTCATCAGTATTTAATTGATATTTTCACTTTTTTCATCTTCTTCATAACGTTCTATAATTCTCTGCACAACAGGATGTCTAACAACATCTAAGGCTGTCAAATAGACAAAACGAATACCTTTGACATCTTTTAAAATATGCAAAGCTTTTTTCAATCCACTACCTACACCTTTTGGTAAGTCTATTTGCGTAATATCACCTGTAATGATCATCTTAGAACGAAAACCAAGTCTAGTTAAAAACATTTTCATCTGTGCATCAGTCGTATTTTGTGCTTCATCCAAAATCACATAGGCATCTTCCAAAGTACGTCCACGCATATAAGCAAGTGGTGCAATCTCAATAATGCCTTTTTCAATAAAGCGTTCTGTCTTTTCACGACCTAACATATCATATAAAGCATCGTAAAGAGGTCTTAAATATGGATCCACCTTTTCTTTTAAATCCCCTGGTAAAAATCCCAGACTCTCACCCGCCTCCACTGCCGGTCTTGTCAGAACAATTTTTTGAACTTCGTTATTCTTTAATGCCTGAACAGCAAAAACAACTGCCATATATGTTTTTCCTGTCCCTGCTGGACCAATCGCAAAAACAACATCATTACGCTTTAAAGCATTATAATATTCTTTCTGACCTAAAGTTTTTGGATAAATCAATTTTCCATTTGTTGTCCTTGCTATTTTTGTCTGATAAAGTTCATCAATCATATTCAACTGATGATTTTTAGCTAAATTCAAAGAATAGATAATATCACGTTGACTGATTGTTTTTCCTTGCTTAACTAAAGTCAGTAAAGTACGAATCATATCTTCAACTTCCTGATTTTTGATTTCTGTATCATTTAAAACAATCTCATCACCACGAACAATCATTTCACATTGCATGGCTTCTTCTAATAAATGTATATTTTCTTCCTGCTGTCCTAAAAGTCTTGATATTTCATCCATTGTGCATGTTTCTAGCTTTAAGATTTTCTTCATTGTCTTCTCCTTTGACTGCAATATCTTCAATAAGAGTATAATGCATCTTTAACGTTATTTTACTACGTGTACTTGTCATTTGTAAAACATTTTCTTTATCAATAACAGCTTCTGTTGGTATCTGAGCACGAATATTTAATAAAAGCTGATAAAAGGCTTCTCCGTAATCTTGTTTTTTATTAGGCAGACTCGCTTCATACTGATGAAAAGTATAAGCATAAACATGCCCTTCTACCGGAATAATCTTTGTTTTATTTTGGGTTGAAATGATTGTGTTTTCAACAAGCAAATCACCTTTTTTAACGTAATCATTTTTCTTGACAAGAATATGACCACTTTTAACATCTAACGATTGAATCATGCCATCTTCTTTGGCATATAAATTACGATAATCATCTTTTTTGACTGTTTCTTGTCGACGTTTCGTATATTCAATATGAAAAACACTGCCTGTCTGATAGATATTCATATATTCAATTTTCTCTTTATATATATCTTTAAATTGCAGCAATAAATCATTTAATTTCTCATAGCTTTGAAGCGGTTTTAACAAATCTATATTTTCTTTTTGTAAAGTTTTCATCATGCTCTTATTGACCTCAGGTAATGTTCCTTCAATTTGAATATCAAAAATAAGATAAGATGAAACAAAAATACTGATGAAGAAAAAAAGCACTCCAATAAAATTTAAATGCTGTCGTGATAAGAAAAAGATATATTTCAATAAGCCAATGGTCTCAATATACTGATATGGATAATCCCATCTTTTTAAAATATATCTTTGATAAACAGGAAGATAAAATAGAAATTGAGAGTCCTTTTTTTGTAAATGTATTAATTTTAATTTTCTATCTCTAGCATAAATCAATAATGAATAAATTAATGACTCATCTACACTATATTTATCATACCCTATTTTCATCATATTCAATCACTTTCACATGACCATGAAGTCGAATTTCCTTTTGATCATAATATTCAATCTGTAGATTTTCTCCTCTAATAATCAAATTGTAATCGGGCATCTGAATTTTAAAAAAATGTGTATCCATCATCAGAACTTCATGATAATCATAAATACAAATACGTTCCTTATCAATCATCAGCATGATACCACCTCAGTGGAATATATGATACAAAACAAAAAAGAAGAACCAAAAGTTCTTCTTATCTTTGTTTACCTTTATTTTTTCTAGCAGCTTCTGATTTCATTTTACGTTTTAAACCAGGCTTAACATAAAATTCTCTTTTACGAGCTTCTGCAAGGGTACCTGTTCTAGAAACTTGTCTTTTGAAACGACGTAATGCATCATCTAATGATTCATTTTCTCTTACTACAGTTTTTGCCATATTGAACTTCCCCCCTTTACTAATACCAAATACATGCGTTATTATACATTGATAATAACAGAAAATCAAGTTTTTTTATATAATTCCCACTTGATATTTTCATTTTTTTCATTTATTACTGTTTCATCAACGAAACTCCTGATGAAGTTCCAATACGTGTTGCTCCAGCATCAATCATATCTTGCATATCCTGATAAGTTTTCACTCCACCACTTGCTTTGACTTCGCATTGTTCACCAACTGTCTGTTTCATCAATGCAACATCATGAACAGTGGCTCCTCCAGTTGAGAATCCTGTTGATGTTTTGACAAAAGTTGCTTTTGCTTTCATAGCCTGTTGACAAGCTAAAACTTTTTCTTCATCAGTTAATAAACAAGTTTCAATAATCACTTTTACACAACGTCCCTGGCTGGCATCAACAACAGCCTGAATATCTTTATATACAGTTTCAATATCACCAGCTTTTAACGCCCCAATATTAATAACCATATCAATTTCATCACTACCATTTTCAATAGCATTTTTTGCTTCAAATGCTTTCACTTCTGAAGTATTAGCTCCTAGTGGAAATCCAATAACTGTACAGATTTTCACATCGCAATCTGCTAAGTATTTTGCACAATAAGATACCCATACTGGATTAACACATACTGAAGCAAAATCATATTGCTTTGCTTCATCACACAAATGCGTAATTTCATCTTTTGTTGCATTCGCTTTTAATAATGTGTGATCAATAAATTTGTTCCATTTCTTTTCCATCATCTTCTTCTCCTTTAAAGATTTTATGAATTGCCTCTAAAGCAACATATTTATCTCCAGGATAAGGATCATTTCCAATTGCAGAAGCCATAAATTGTTCATGTCCTTTCCCTAGAATCAAAATAATATCATCACGATTTGCAATTTCAATTGCCTGTTCAATAGCAATGCGACGATCTTCAATAATAACACTTACAGGTTTTTCAATATATTTTTGAATATCTAAGCAGATATCCTGAATATCTTCATCTCGATTATCTTCAGCCGTCAAAATAACCTGATCACAATATTGATTCGCTAATTTCCCTATTTTTTGCCTTTTATTATAATTCTTCTTTCCTGGTGCTCCAAAAACAGCAATAATTCTTCCGTTTTTCTTCACTTGTTGAGCAAACTGAAATACCTTTTCATAACTTTTCGCATGTTGACAATAGTCCACAATAACATGGAAAGGATATGGATGACTTAATAATTCCATACGTCCATCAACACCTTGAATATGTTCAATCATATCAATAATTTGCATAATCGGCATTTCTAGCGCTAATAAAGATGTTACAACAGCCAGAATATTCGATATATTAAAACGAGCTAAAACAGGAACTGAGACATGATGTAATTCATCATGAACCTGTAAATCAAATTCACTATGATCAATAAATAACTCTATATTTCTAGCCATGACGTCTGCTCTATGTTCAATACCATAAGTCAGAACATGACTTTTGATAGAGTCTTTGACAAGAGTGTAAAAGCGAACTTCATCTGTATTTAAAATAGCATAACCTTTTTCATCTAACAAGGAAAAAAGCTTAGCTTTAGAAGCCATCAGATTTTCCATCGTCCCATGAAAATCCAAATGTTCTTCATAAACATTTGTAAAAACAGCAATATCAAAATGAACACTATCAACTCTTTTCAAAGCCAAACCATGACTTGATACTTCTAATGTTACACCTTTGACATCTTTTTTCACCATATCATTTAAATGTCTTTGTAAAAAAATAGTTTCTGGTGTTGTATATGGGCATTGTTCAATAATACCTGCATATTCAATATTATTTGTCCCAATATATCCCATTTTTAAAAATTGTGATAAAGCATTTTTAATCATCAAGGCAACAATTGTTTTTCCACTTGAACCAGTTATACCAATCACCGTCATTTTATAACTAGGATGATCATAAAATAAATCAGCAACTCTGTTCAATTCATCTAAAACATTATCAACCTTGATATATAAAATATCCTTATGCTTAAATGTTAGAGGTTTAGAGTAAACAATGCATTTCGCCCCTTGAAATATAGCATCTTCAATATATTTATGTCCATCTACACTTAAACCATCAATACAAAAGAAAATAGAATCTCTTCCTACATAGCGTGAATCACTATGAATGGAACGAATCTTAAAATCTTCTTCAACATCAAATAATTCATTAATTTTCTTCACTCACAACACTTCCTATCAATTCTGTATCTTGACATTCCTCAATAAAAACAGGATAGATATGTCCTACTGAATCCAATGGTAACTTCGTTTTAACTTTCAAATAATTAGAAGCATGACCAATCATATAATCCCCATCAGCTTCTTCAATTAAAACATTCAAAGTCTGTCCAATCTGTTGGCTGGCAAACTCATGAAGGAGCTGATGCGATAAATCCATCAACGCTTTCACTCTTTGATGTTTAACATTTCCATCTACCTGATCTTTCATTTTGGCAGCCGGTGTCCCTTGACGAGGTGAATATGGGAAAACATGTAATTGGTTAAAATGCATGTCTTTAATCCACTGATATGTGGATTCAAAATCTTCATCAGTTTCACCAGGAAAACCAACAATAACATCAGTTGTTATAGACAAGGTTGGTAATTTTTCTTTTAATTCTTTCATCTTTGATGCAAATTCATCAGTCGTATAATGACGATTCATTTTTTTCAAGATTTTATCGCATCCAGACTGAATAGGAATATGAAGATGATCAACGATAATAGGTGATGTAGCAATCAGATCTATGATTTCATGAGTGATTTGACTCATTTCAATTGAAGAAATTCTTAATCGCTTTAAACCTTTCACTTTTGTTGTTAAATCTACCAATAAGTCATAAAAGCTGTAATTATCAAAATCTTGTCCATATCCAGCCGTATGAATTCCTGTCAGAACAATTTCTACAAAACCATGATCAACTAATTTTTGAGCCTGTTTTAAAACGCTATCTTTATCTCTCGAACGAATACGTCCTCTCGCGTATGGGATAATGCAATATGTACAAAAATTATTACATCCATCCTGAATTTTCAAAAAGGCTCTTGTGTTTTTCGTAAATTCATCAATATCCAGATCTTCAAAATGAGATAGTTTCATAACATCAGCAACATGAATAACAGTCTGATGTGTTTTTTGGTATTCTTCAACAAATTCCACAATTCGATTTCTAAACTGAGTTCCTAAAACAACACCAACACCTTCAATTTTTGCAACTTCTTGGCTTGCAACCTGACTATAACATCCCACTACACATACTGTAGCTTGAGGATTTTGACGAATAGCTTTACGAATCATCTGACGAGATTTAGAATCTCCAGTGTTTGTAACAGTACATGTATTAATGACATAAACATCTGCCTGTTCTTTAAAATCTACACTTTCATATCCTGCATCACAAAAAAGCTTCAGCATCGCTTCTGATTCATAAGTATTCACTTTACAACCCAATGTTAAAAAAGCAACTTTTTTCATAAAAATCCTTTCTATTTATATTTTTTTATAATTTTTTTATAGTTCTTTAAAGAAATATATTCCAAATCTTTCAATGTTTCTAAACAATCCAGATACAAATAATTTTCAATATCATATGCAATCTTTTGAATATCTTCAATACGAACTTCACATTGAGCTTTATCGTCTTGAATGATAACTTTATTCAAAAATTCATGATTATCTTTTTTAAAGATATAAATGGTTTTAAGCGGATCAAAATAAAAGCAAATATGTCTTTGATCTTCGTATACATTCTCCAAAGAAGAAAAACCTGTACGAAAGATAGAATAACCATACATATCAATTGGTGTATGAAGATTCACTTTAAAATTTTGTATATATTCACGATGTTGTTTTAATAGCAACATTTGATAATCATGAGTATAACGCTGATTGACAAATGGTTCTAAATAAGGAATATAAATCATGACTTGACTCTGTAAATCCTGGAAATGAGGAGCCGTTTCTAAAACTCCAGCAATATCATTATTAAACATCTTTTGTTTTTCATCATAATTTAAATAATCGAATAAATCATAATGTTGATTTAAAAATCCCTCATAAATATTTTCAATCTGATTTTGCGTTAATAGACCTCGATATATAATTTCATATGAAAACAAATCAAAATCAGTCTTGATCTTTGAAGATAAGCCCATCTTTTCAAAAAAAGAACGATGACTTTCTATTTCTTGATATAATTGTGTTTTAGCAAGAGGAATTTCCACCCCTATTTTATTTAAACTTTCTATAAATCCCATGATGACATCAACTCCCTACTAAATCCAATAACACTTAACATATATAACGGGGCTGTTTCGCTACGTAAAATTCTTTTTCCTAACGAGCAGGCCTGAACACCTAGCCCTTTCATCTTTTGAATTTCACTTTCATCAAAACCACCTTCAGGTCCTACAATAATTGTTATAGTGTGATAATCTTTTTGAAGCGTTTTTGCTAAAAGTGATTTTTCACCATTTCTGCTTTCTTCTTCATAGGCAACTAAATTGACATCGCCTAAATATTTCTCTAACTGTGATATTTTTATAAGTGAAGTCAACTCAGGTATTGTCTGACGACAAGATTGTTCACTTGCCTCTTTTAAAATACGAGTATAACGTTCTCTTTTCTTTTCAAAAGATTTTTCATCCGTTTTAATAATACTTCTTTGTGATAGAAAAGGAACAATTCTACGAACGCCTAATTCTGTAGCCTTTTGAAGAACCCATTCAAATTTATCATTTTTAGGTAAGCCATAGATTAAAGTCACTTCAACATCCAGTTCATTATTTTCTATGAGCTCTTCTTTTTGTTGAAGTATTCCTTTTTCAATATCTATAATTTCATATATATAAACATGATGATCTGGTAAAATACAAATCACTCGATCACCTTGATGATATCGCATGACACGTTGCATATGTTTATGATTATAAGGGTCAATATGTATGAATGATCCCTCTATATTTTGAGCATCTATAAAATATCTTTGCATAACTTCCTCCTTTGGCTATTCTATCACATTTTGTTGAATATAAAAAGAAAAAAAGATTAGTAAAGTCAATCCTCTACTAACCTTCTCACTCTTATGACTTTCTAATCATAAATTGTTGATTTTGATAATCAATCGTAATGTTATCATCTTTTTGAATAGAACCTTTAATCATTTCTTTGGCAACTAAAGTTTCAATATGTCCCTGAATGAAACGTTTAAGTGGTCTCGCTCCAAAAGTAGGATCAAAACCTTCTCTTGCGATTTCTTCTTTAGCCCCGTCACTCACTTGAACTGATATATTTTGTTGTTCTAGACGTTTAGAAAGCTGAGCAATAAATTTATCAATAATCTTATAAACAACTTGATTATCTAATGAATTAAACATGACAATTTCATCAATACGATTCAAGAATTCTGGTTTAAAATGAGTTTTTAATTCCATTTCAACTTCATGTCTTGTTTCTTCATTATTACCTTGTAATAAATATTGTGAGCCAATATTAGATGTCATAATAATGATTGTATTTTTGAAGCTAACAACATTGCCTTTAGAATCAGTAATACGACCATCATCTAAGACTTGAAGCAAAACATTAAAGACTTCAGGATGGGCTTTTTCAATTTCATCCAATAAAACAATACTATAAGGCGCACGTCTAACAGCTTCCGTTAATTGGCCACCTTCTTCATATCCAACATAACCTGGAGGAGCTCCTAATAAACGAGAAACACTAAACTTCTCCATATATTCACTCATGTCAATACGGACAATATTCTTTTCACTATCGAATAATTGTTCTGCTAAACTCTTTGCAACTTCTGTTTTTCCTACTCCAGTTGGCCCAAGGAACATAAATGAACCAATTGGACGGTTTTCATCATTGATTCCAGCACGTGATCTTAAAATAGCATCACAGATCTTTTCAATCGCTTCATCCTGTCCAATAACTCTTTTTCTTAAAGTATCATCAAGATGTAATAATTTTTCTCTTTCAGATTCCATCAATTTATGAATAGGAATACCTGTCCATCTAGCAATAACTTCACTGACTGTATCAACTGTTACTTTTTCCTGTAATAAAGCATCATCAGACTCTTGTGATTGATAATCAGCAATTTCTTTATTAATACGAGGTAATGTTTCATACTTGATTTTTGAAGCTTCTTCTAAATTACCTTCAGTTTCATATTTATCTTTAAGGGCTTCATATCTCACTTTTTGATCTTTTAATTCTTTAATATGATCTAAAGCTTTCTTTTCTTCTTTCCATTTATCTGTTAAACCTGTTACTTGTTCATCTAATGAAGCAATACGACTCTTAATTTCATCTAGACGTTTTTCGTTATCTGCATTTTTATCTTCTTTTTCAATAGAAATACGTTCCATTTCCAAACGATTCTTTTCTCTTGTGATAACATCTAATTCTTCTGGTAAAGAATCAATTTCCATACGTACAGATGCACATGCTTCATCAATCAAATCAATAGCCTTATCTGGCAAGAAACGATCGGTAATATAACGTTCACTCATATTCACAGCTGCCACAATGGCACTATCTGTAATCTGTACACCATGATGAGATTCAAAGCTATCTTTTAAACCACGTAAAATCGCAATTGTATCGTCACTATCTGGTTCATCAACTTGAACTTTTTGGAAACGTCTTTCTAAAGCAGCATCTTTTTCAATGTACATACGATACTCATCTAGCGTTGTTGCTCCAATACAGTGAAGTTCACCACGTGCTAACATTGGTTTTAATAAGTTAGCTGCATCCATAGCACCATCTGTTTTTCCAGCTCCAACAAGCTGATGAATCTCATCAATGAATAAAATGATATTTCCTTCAGATTTTTTAATTTCATTTAATACAGCTTTTAATCTTTCTTCAAATTCACCACGATATTTAGCACCTGCTACCAAAGCTCCTAAATCAAGTTCATAAAGAGTCTTATTTTGTAAGCTGACAGGCACGTCATTTTTAAAAATACGCCATGCCAATCCTTCAACAATAGCAGTCTTTCCAACACCTGGTTCACCTATCAAAATAGGATTATTTTTTGTTTTACGTGATAAGATTTGAATAACACGTCTAATTTCTTCATCACGACCAATAACAGGATCTAATTTTCCATCCTTAACATCTTGAATAAGATCTCTACCATATTTTGTTAAAACTTCATATTGATTTTCTGGTTGTGGATTATTAACCATATTTCCACCTCGCATTTCCTGAATAATCTTTTCTAATTCTTTTTTATTTAAATGATATTGTCGAATCAAATCTTGAATAAATGTTGATTGCACTTCAAACATTGCCATAATCAAATGTTCAACACTTGTATATTCATCTTTATAATCACTCATCACTTTTTGAGCTTTTATTAACAATTGATTCAAATCATATGATATTCTTAATTGACTTTCATCAACACCATTGACTCTTGGTTTTTGTTGTTGTTTATTTCTTAAAAATGTTTCTAACTGTTGAATATTGACATTTGCTTTTGATAGCACACGATATAAAATACCACTTGTATCTTCCAATAATGCTAATAAAAAATCTTCAACATCAACAACCTGACAAGACATTCCTAAAGTCTGTTGCATGGCTTTTTGCATAGCTTCCTGCATAGCTGTTGTCCATTTTTCTATATTCATCTTCATCACTCCTTTAGCACTCATTATATCCAAGTGCTAATTATAGTATACCATGTTTTTTAGCACTGTCAACCCCGAAGTGCTAAAATGTTTATTAAAATTCAAATACTTTTTTTATAATGAATAACCTGTCTTATTCAAATCAAATATCATCAGTGTAGACTTTGACTTCAACTGTCCCATAAATTCCGATATAGAATTTTTCGGTGGAATTTCAAGCAACATATGTATATGGTCAGGACATGCTTGCCCCTCTATAAGTTCTACATCCTTGAATCTGTTAATCAACAGTATCAATATCTCTATGATATCTCTTCTTAATTTATTATATATGATGAGCCTTCTATATTTTGGTACGATAACTATATGATATTTGCATCTATATGATGTATGTGATAAACTATTTGTGTCTTTCATAGACTAACCTCCTTTGATTCTTTTGTTTCTTAGCTGCCAGGCTAAATTCATTGTATCATTGGAGGCTTTTTACTTTCAACGCTCTAAGCTTAATTCTTTTACCACGCATATAACACGTGGTATTTTTAATAACAAAAAATCTTTAGGATTTCTCCTAAAGATCATATTTTTTTAAAATACCCACACCAATTGGATATGGTCCCGTATGCACACCAATTGTAGCGCCAATTTGTTGAATTAAAATAGGTTCATGGAAGTCTGGATAAGCTTGTAACATCACCTCTTGCAAGCTTTCTTTAAACTTTTCTCCTTCTTGTTGATCATAGCCATACCCAACACAAAAACGATAATCATTTGGTGAAAGCTGGTTATCTTTAAAATATTTTACAGTATGGTCAAGAACTTTCTTTTTAGATTTTTCACGTCCACGTGTAACACCCATTGCAAATATTTCACCATCATGAAGTACAATTAAAGGTCTAATTCCTAATGTTTTCGCTGCAACTCCAGCAACTTTACCAATTCGTCCACCATGAATGAGATATTCAAAATTTCCAACTGTAAAGAAAATACGTCCTGACGATTTGATATTTTCAATTTTTTGAATCACTTCGTCATATTGATAGCCAGCTTCTTTCATTTGGGCAGCCTCAATAACCAGTAAACCTTGTAAAACAGTATTCACAGTAGCATCAATAATCGTAATTTGACGTTCAGGATATTTTTCATCTAACATCATTTTCGCATTCATAGCACTGTTATAGGAACCAGAAAATTTAGTCGTAATACATATACATATAATATCTTCCTGATTTTCCAGGATAGGTGTAAAAGTTTTTATATAATCTTCAATAGAAGGCATAGAAGTTTTAGGAAAAACATCTTTATGATCAACCATAAATTGATAAAATTCATGCACTTCTAAATCTTCTTTTTCTTTTTGATAGTGTTCATTATCCGTTGTTATATAAAATGGAACAACATGAATATGAAACTGATTCATCAATAACTGATCTAAATCACATGAACCATCTGAAACTATCTGATACATTCTTATTCCTCCTTTCCATTATGATATTGATTGAATACAGAGTACAGGTCGTGAATTTTCCACAATCGCATATTCTCCATTCGTTTGATTGGATACACACAGAGGATCATTTCTTTTTAAGATGTAATGATCCAATGGATAATGACAATCTTTTAATGTCACGACGCTCTCATCAAAAGCAAATATAGAAAAATAATGATATTGATCTTTAGCAAGATAATGTTGACCTGGTTTTAAAACAAATATCTTGTTCCATTCATCATAGATCGTGATAGAGATATCCTGATATTTTTCTAACAAACATAGTACTGCCATAAAATGATCAATACGGCGATGTGTCACACCATATAAATCTATGGCATCATAACCCTTTTGAATAGCATATTGTATTGCCAATGCAGTATCTGTGTCATCTTTAATACTCGAATAACGCTGAATATTGATATCTTGAAGAATCTGCTCATTTTCAATAGAATCCATATCTCCAATAGCTATCACAGGTGTAATTCCCTGCTGGTATAAATGATAAACACCCTGATCGACACCAATATATTCAATTGTTGAATCTTTCACAGATCCAACATTGATTCCACTATAAATGCCTATTTTCATTTTAAAGAATCAATAGCTTCCTTTCTATTTTCAGCATTAAAAACATAACTTCCAGCAACCAGCACATCCACACCTGCTTCTCGACATAATTGACCTGTCGTAGCATTAATGCCACCATCCACTTCAATCAAATAATGACGATTCTGTTTTAACTGACAAAGTTCATGTATCTTAGAAAGCGCCTGCTCTTGAAACGTTTGTCCGCCAAATCCAGGCTCAACACTCATAACTAATACTAAATCAAGATCATCTAAATATTGTTGAATTGATGAAATAGGTGTGTTTGGCTTTACACTTAGTCCTACATGTACGCCTTGATCATGAACATACTGTATAAATGTTTTCACTTCCTGTTCGTGATGAAAAGCCTCAATATGCGCTGTTATTAATGAAGCATGTGATTTTATAAATGCATCTACATATTGCATTGGTTTTTCAATCATTAAATGAACATCAAGATATAAGTCACTCACTTTTGCAATATCATTTAAAATACTATAACCAAATGAAATATTAGGTACAAAATGTCCATCCATTACATCATAATGAATCCAGTCTGCCCCACATTCACGAATAGAATCCAAATCTTTCTTGAGCTCAGCAAAATTAGCTGATAAAACTGACGGTGCAACTTTAACCATATTTTTTCTCCTTCAATAACTTGCTTTCTTTTAAAAACATTAAATAATGTTCATATCTTTGAGATGATATTTCCCCTTGTTCAACAGCATTTTTCACTGCACAATGTGGTTCACTTTCATGTAAACATCCTCTAAACTTGCATTGTTTAGAAAGTTCATGAAAATCATGATAACTTATAGCCAGATCCACTGGTTCAATATTTAATTCCAACGATGAAAAACCTGGTGTATCTGCAACATAACCACCATACATCTCAATAAGTTCAACATGTCTGGTTGTATGTTTTCCACGTCCTAAAGCTTTTGAAATTTCATTTGTATCAATCTGCAAATGAATATCCAAAGCATTTAATAAACTTGATTTTCCAACACCACTTTGTCCAGTAACAACTGTTACTTTATCTTTAAAAATATTCTTAACAGCCTCTATCCCCTGTTCTTGTTTAGAACTCACATATAGAACCTGATATCCTGCATCTTCATAAGGTTTCATTTGATGATATATCAAACTTGAATCCACAAGATCCATTTTTGATATACAAATAATCGGTTGAATCTGAAGATGTTCAATTAAAATCAAAAAACGATCTAACAGTAATAAATTCATATCTGGTTCTTTAGCAGAAAAAACAAGTAAAGCCTGATCGACATTACAGATTGGAGGTCGAATAAGACTGTTCTTTCTTGGTAACAGGGATAAAATGTATCCTTCAGTTTGATTTTCAATAGAGAATTCACAATAATCTCCAACCAATGGTTTTAAAGAATCTTTTCTAAATTTTCCACGGGCACGACATTGATAAACTTGTCCCTGTGACTTAACATAATAAAATCCTGCCAAAGCTTTAATAATTTGTCCTTTTTGCATTGTTTTTCTCTACCTCATTGTTGTCCTGTTATCTGATTTGTTCCTGTTACTTGTGAAGAAGACGGAGTGTCAGTACTTGGTGTCGTTGTATTATTATTTTCGTTTTCTGCAGGAGTTTCAGGAGTTTCAGGAATTTCTGGTTTTTTATCATAATAATACAAAACAATTTTTTCACCTTTTTTATAAACTGTTGTAAAAGCAGCAAGTGACTGTTCTTCTACAACATTGATTTTCATAGTTTTAATCTCTTCGACTGATGTTGGTGGTTCTAATACACTTAGCTCTACAGTAAATCCTGCTTCTGTCAAAATGCTTTTAGCTTTTTGAATATCTTGACCATAAACATTTGGAACCTCAGCACTGTATCCTTGTGAAACTGTCAATGTTATTGTTTTATTGTCACTATTTGGATCAATTTTCTCTCCTGCATCCAAAGATTGTTCTAAAATAGTTCCTTTTGAAGCTTCATCAATTCTATCTTCTTTATTGACTTTAAAGCCTAATTCCTCAAGTTGATCTGCAATAGTATCATAATCTTTACCGACATAATCTTCAATGACGATATATTGTCCAGAAGAAACAACCAAATGAACCTCATCACCTTTTTTAACATTTGCTTTTGCAAGAGGATCACTTTCAATCACTTTTCCTTCTTCAACATCATCACTCAATTCATAAGTGACATGACCTTTAACTTCCAAACCTCTATCTTCTAACAAAGTGATAGCTTCAGCTTCTGTCAAATTCACTACATCAGGCATTTCAAATGATTGTGAAGGTCGTAAAAGCAGAAAATAGACTGCAATTAAAATTGCTAATGCTGCGACAACACTACCACCAATAATCATCAGCATCTTTTTATGTGAACGTTTTGTTTCTTCTTCTGTTTCTTCTTCAATTGGTAAATGTGTCTGCGATTGTGTAAAAAAGTCTTTATCTTCAGCAACAATTGTTGCTAATTCATCATCTTCCTCATAATCAAATGTTATTTTTTCATCATTGATATGGGCTGCTTCCAAACAATGATTCAAATCTTCCAACATTTCAGAAGCACTTGCATAACGATCTTTTATATTTTTAGCAGTTGCCTTAATAATAATATTTTCAACCGATTGAGGGATAGATGGATTAAAAGCACAAACAGAAGGGATTTCATCACGCATATGTTTTAAAGCAATATTAACTGGAGATTCCCCATTAAATGGAACTTCACCGCGAAGCAACTCATAAAAGACAATTCCTAAAGCATAAATATCACTTTGTGCAGTTGCTTTCTCTCCACGGGCAATTTCAGGTGCCAAATAATGTAAAGAACCCATAATTGTATCTGTTTGTGTCACCTGTGATAATGATTGAATAGATGCAATTCCAAAATCACCAATTTTGACAACCCCACTATCAGTAACCATAATATTTTGAGGTTTTAAATCACGATGTATAATACCAATAGAATGTGCTTTAGCAGTAGCACTAACAACCTGCTTCATAACATCAACAGCTTCTACATAATGTAAAGCTCCACGTTTATGAATCAATTCTTTTAAAGTTTGACCTGGTACATATTCCATGACAATATAATAGTCATCTTTTTCATCACCAACATCATAAATTTCAACAATATTTTTATGTGACAAAGCTGCAGCCGCACTGGCTTCACGATGAAAACGTGTCACATAAACCGGATCCCCAGTTAATGATGAACGCATAATTTTAACAGCCACTGTTCTTTTTAAAATTAAATCTTCAGCCTCATAAACATCAGCCATTCCACCTTGTCCAATTAATCTTTTCAATTGATAACGTCCAGCAATCGTTTTATTGATTGAACTCATAAATTAACAACTCCTTTTGTCAAAATAAGTGCAAAACTGATATTGTCTTGCCCACCATATGTATTGGCAGCATCCATCAACTGACTAGCCCTCGTTTCAATATCTTCCTGAGCATGCAAAATACTCATCATCTGTTCATCACTCAGTGAATTATATAACCCATCTGAACAGACCAATAAAAATCCATCATTGATTTGTTTTTCAAGAAAAGAAGGATTCAATGAATCGCTGACTCCTACAGCCTGTAATAAGATATTCTTTTGAGGATGAAATCTTGCTTCAGCTTGTGAAATTGTCCCCGAATCAACAAGAACATTCACCAAAGTATCATCTCTTGTTAATTGAATAAATTCATCAGTAACCCAATAAACTCTCGAATCACCAACATGAGAAATATAAATATTGTCATGAATACATAAAACAAGAACTATTGTTGTTCCCATACCTTCAAATTCTTGAGATTCATGGCTTTTTGATTCAACAATCATATGAGCATGTTGAATAGCTGATAAAATCCAATCATGAATTTGACTTGTATCAGTTAAAGACTCTTGTTGCTGATAATTTTCAATAATATCATCGCAAGCCATTTGTGAAGCAATTTCACCTGCGTTATGTCCACCCATTCCATCACATAAAACAACCAAACATTCATGATCACTTTTTTGATAGCAACGGACATAATCCTGATTCACTTTTCTCATGCGTCCAATATCACTTTTCATGATGACTTGCATGTTGTTCACCTACCTTCATGGCACGCAGTTGCCCACATGCCCCATCTATATCACGTCCATGTTCTTTACGTAAAGTTACATTCATTTTTAGACGCAATAACTCACTTTTAAATGCCTCAACAGTTCCTTTATCTGACTGTTGATATCCATGTTCATCAACAGCATTATAAGGAATTAAATTGACATAGGCATTAAGCCCTCTGATGTAATGAGCTAACTGTCTGGCATGTTTTAATTCATCATTAACTCCCTTTAAAAGAATATATTCAAAAGTCACACGACGATTCGTCTGTTGAATATAATTTTCAATAGATTGTCGTAACTGTTCCATTGGATAACGCTTATTGATGGGCATTAATTGATCCCTAATTTCATTATTTGGTGCATGTAAAGAAATAGCTAAATTGGTTTGAATTCCTTCACTGGCATAACGTTCAATCTGATGACATAAACCACAAGTAGAAATTGTGATATGTCTAGCACCAATAGCCAAACCTTTAGGATGATTAATAATACGAACAAAATCCATGACAGCATCATAGTTATCAAAAGGTTCTCCCGTTCCCATGACAACGACATGACTGATTCTTTCCTGTGTATCTTGCATAACTGTCAGTACTTGATTGACCATTTCTCCAGCAGTCAGGTTTCTTTGTTTTTTTAATAAACCACTGGCACAAAAACGGCATCCCATATTGCATCCCAACTGACTTGTGACACATAAACTTCTTCCATAATCATGAACCATTAATACCGTTTCAATAAAACCTCCATCTTCCAGTTGAAGAAGATATTTAATTGTTCCATCTTGAGAAACCTGTTTTGTTTCAATTTTCATTGGTCCAATCTGATAGATTTGAGATAATTTTTCTCTTAAATCTAATGATAAGTTATTCATCTGTTCAAACGATTGTACATTTTGACGATATAGCCACTCAAAGACTTGTGTTGCTCTAAATTTCTTTTCTCCAAGTTCTTTAAATTCTTCAATCATCTGTTCTTGTGTATAATCATAAATTGATTTCATATTTTCATTCCTTTTCTAATAGACACATATAAAAACCATCACTATGATACTGATATGGTAAAATTGTTAATTCTTTTCTTTTCTTCATATCAGGATACTTTGTCATGAATTTTTCTATTTGTTTTTCATTTTCTTTTTTATTGAGTGTACATGTACTATATACAATATTACCACCTTTTTTCAATAAAAAATATGCATTTTCTAATAATTTTTCTTGTATAGCTATCATTTCATCCATTGCCGAACTCTCATGATACTTAATTTCAGGTTTTCTGGCAAGAACTCCCAATCCACTACACGGTGCATCACATAGAATTTTATCAAAAGACTCAGATGGATACACATCTTTAAGCAAAGTAGAATCACCTACATGTGTATGCACATTTTTAACTTTAAGGCGTTGTATTTGCTGTTGAACCAGATCTATTTTATGCGCATATAAATCATAAGCTTCAATTGATCCCTGATTATTCATAAGCATCGCTAAATGCGTTGTCTTGCTGCCAGGCGCACAACACATATCTAAAACATAATCACTTGCCTGAGGATTCAATAACCTGGCTACAAGTTGACTAGATTCATCCTGGATTGTCACATATCCCTTTATGAAAGCTTCATCAGAAGCAATATGATGTCCTGAATAATAAAGACCATCAGGTGACAGTTTTGCTTCTTGCCACTTTGAATCTTTCAACAAAGCCTCTTTTGAAGTAAGCAATGTATTCACTCTCGCACAATGATGAGGCACTTCTAAAAAAGCATGACAAATACGTTTTGTTTCTTCATAGCCATATTGTTTATCAAACATTTTTACCAGCCATAATGGATGACTTGTTTCAATGGATATTCTTTCTAATGGTGGCAAATCATCCAACTGATAAGATGATTGAAAAGTCTTTTGTAAAATAGCATGAATAAAACGTGCAGTTTTCATTCCTTTTTTCTTTTTGGCTAATTCTACAGCTTCATTAATAATAGCATAATCTGGAATAGAATCCATCATTTCATGCTGATAAAGACTCATCAGTAAAAGCATCTTTTCATATGTTTTAACACGCATATGAAGATGTGGCTTTAATATATATTCCAATAACAACATATTTTGAACTGTTCCATAAACAACTCTTGTGATAAAATCTTTTTGTTGTCGTGTTAAATCATAACGATTAAAATAGGCATTAATGGTTAGATTTAAATAACTTTTATCTTGTTTAAATTTTAATAATATTTCTAATGCTATCTGTCTTTCCATAATTATATTTGTGAGTATGGATTAAAATCACAAACGATCCTTACCTTTCCTTTCTGTTGTTTATTATAATAATCATTCATAACGCATAAAGCTTCATAAATATCTTGTGAATGTAAAAATTTAACAAGTATACGTTCTCGATAAATATCCTGCATTTTATAGATTGCACTTCTAGCCGGACCTAAAATAACGGTTTGTTGACTATGTGCCAATAAATAATTTTTAACATCTATCGCAACACTATGTATAAGTTCCTCATGAGGCGATTGAATCAAAATGCTGACCATATGGCAATATGGCGGATATTTGGCTTTTTGACGATATTGCATTTCCTGGTGAAAGAAAGCAATATAATCATGTTTGGCAGCACAAGTAATGGCATAATGTTCTGGATTATATGTTTGAATAATAACATGTCCTTGTTTTTGCCCTCTTCCACTTCGCCCAGATACCTGACACAAAAGCTGAAAAGTTCTCTCACTGGCACGAAAATCTGGAATATTTAAACTCAAATCAGCATTTAAAACACCAACAAATGTGACATCTTCAAAATCCAATCCTTTCGCAATCATTTGTGTGCCTAATAAAATATTTGCTTCCTTATTTCTAAATCTTTCAAGTAATTTCAAATGCCCATTTTTTTGACGGGTTGTATCCACATCATAGCGAATCACTTTAGCTCCACAAAAAATCTTCTCTATTTCCTCTTCAATTTTCTGCGTTCCATAACCTACACTCTTTAAATGCGTTGAACCACAGTGAGGACAAACATGAGGATAATCTATCATATATTCACAATAATGACATTTTAATTTATGCTCACTGCGATGATCAGTTAAAGTGACATCACAGTGCGGGCATTTTAATACTTCTCCACAATCCTGACATTGTACATAAGAAGCATAACCTCTTTTATTTAATAACAAAATAACCTGTTCACCTTTATCAATTGTCTGTTGAATACTTTGTTTCATTTTTCTGGAAAATAATGAATAATTACGCTGACGTGTTTCTTGAATCATATCCACTATTTCTACTTGTGGTAATGGTTTTTGATTAATACGCTCAGGTAATTCATATAAATCATAAACTCCTTTTAAAGCTCTGGCATAGCTTTCCAAGGATGGAGTTGCACTTCCCAAAACAACACTGGCATGATGCGTTTTCGCACGCATTTTAGCAATTTGTGAAGTTAAATAACGTGGCTTTGCTTCCTGTTTATAGCTGGCATCATGCTCTTCATCTAGAATAATTATACCTATATTTTCTAATGGCGCAAAAACTGCAGATCTGGCGCCCACAACTATTTTAACTTCCTGACGTTTGATGCGACGATACTCATCATATTTTTCACCTTGTGATAAACGGGAATGCAAAATCGCAACCTGATTGCCAAAGCGTTGTCTAAAAACTTCTACCATCATAGGCGTTAATGAAATTTCTGGAACCAGCATCATAACAGACTTATTTTGTTGAATATAATGAGCAGCTAAAGCTAAATAAACTTCTGTTTTCCCAGATCCTGTAACACCGTGTAATAAAGCAACTCTCCCTTGATGAGCCAAAATCCCATCCACAACTTTTTGTTGCTGTGTTGTTAATTGAATATGTTTTGATTGATGTTCAATTGAAAATGGCTGACGATAAACTTCTTTTTCAACAATTTCAATACATCCCTGTTTTTTTAAATTATCAAGCAAAGCTCGACTGTATGGAATATCCTTAACAGGAATATCTGGATGTTTTTGTAAAAAAGCCATACATTCCTGTTGTTTGATTGTTTTGGCATAAGTTCCTTCAACAAGGTGAACAACCTGTTGTGTTTTGATACCTACTGTTTGGTGAGTACTCGGTTTTAATTGCGTTGGCAACATCGCCTGCAAACATGATATACGTGGGGATAATGTCATACGTGATAACTGATTAGCCAATGTCTGTAACTCTTCATTTAATAACGGTTCTTTATCAATAACATCTAAAATATATTGATAGCGAAAACCAGCACGTTGTTCTAACTCTGATTTTGAAAAATGTGTTTCTTCAACATTTTCAACATAACCAATAATTTTTTGATAACCAAAACGAATCCATACACGTACACCTACAAGCAATGATTTTTCACTCAAATAATCAAATGTTGTATCCAGTGCATGTACAGGATGTTCAACTAACACTTTGACAATATACATATCCTCACCTGCCTATTGCACTATTCTATCATAAATTTACTTTTTTTAAAATAATTCCAAGACCTTTTTCATTTATAAAGGACAGTCTTCATGACTGTCCTATTGATTTCCATTTTGATATCTCTCTTCTCCCCCCCCACCATAAAGGCAAAAGTTCCTTTAAAGTCACAGTTTCTCTCGTATCAAAATCGACCATAATTTCCATATCCTGATTTTTTTCATTCAATTGCATAAAAAACTCACGACAAGCTCCACAAGGCATCCCACTCCCGCCTCCATATGGAGGACGATCACGAAAAGCAATCATTCTTTTCACAATAGTCTGTTGACTTTGCATATACATATTCAATGCCGCAACTCTTTCAGCACATAAATCTAACACTCCACTACAGCTTTCTATACAAAATCCAGTATATATTTCACCATTTTCACTTTCCAAAGCACAAACGACATGATGTGCATAAATAAATGGTGAAACTTCATGAGGTTGATATTGTTCCTTAGCTTTCAAATACATTTTTTCCCAGATATCCATAATTTACAATTCCTCCATCTTTTTGAGATCATCATCATGGACATATGTTTCCACATAACCACATTTTTTACAAATATATTGTTCAACCTTTAGCTTACGATCATCAACAACAATATCCTGATAAGCATTACGTCTGAAAACCCCTTTAGCTGGAACATAAAGAATATCCTGACTTTGACACTTAGGACAACATTGATTCTTTTTCATAAGATACCTCCTATACATTCTTAAATATATCATGTCATAAAAATGAAAACCCTGTCAATTCTTTTCTCAAACAAAAAAACACCATAAGGTGCTTTATAAATTTTCTTTAATAATTTTAGCAATTTTTTCTTTTGCAGCAACAACATCATCATTTTCAACAACATACTTATATTCGTCTTTTGTTGCAATTTCTTTTCTTGCTTTTGCAAGTCTTTCTTGAACGATACTTTCTTCTTCAGTACGACGTCCACGAATACGACGTTCCAATTCTTCAAGTGATGGGGGTACTAAGAAAATGGTTAAAGCATGAGGACATTTTGCCATCACCTGCAAAGCACCCTGAACTTCAATTTCCAATACAACGTTTTTCCCTTCACTTAATAACTGATCAACATAAAATTGAGGTGTTCCATAATAGTTTCCAACAAACTGAGCATATTCAAGCAATTCACCTTTTTCAATTTTCTCTTTGAATTCTTCTTCACTCACAAAGAAATAATCAATTCCCTCTTTTTCAGTTGGACGAGGTTTTCTTGTTGTCATAGATATAGAATAAGCTAAATTTAAACTCTCATCTTTAAAAAGTTCCTGACGAACTGTTCCTTTCCCAACACCACTTGGACCACTTAGAATGATTAAAAGCCCCTTTTTCAATCTCTCCACCACCTTTTGAAACAATGTTACATGAATGAAACATTAATGTCAATTCTTTTTGAAATATGTTATACTATTTATCGGTGATGAAATATGGCTTATGACGGAATTATGCTATCTCGTGTTGTAGAACAACTACAAAATCAATTAACACGAGGAAAAATTAATAAAATCTATCAAATTTCTCAATATGAACTTTTATTTCATATTCGTTCACAAAGAGAAAATTTCAAATTATTGATTTCAATACATCCTGTATATGCAAGAATTCAATTAACCCAATTATCTTATCCAACTCCAGCCAGCCCTAATGCTTTAACAATGCTTTTGAGAAAGCATCTGGAAGGAGCTTATATTGAAAAGATTTCTCAGATTCAACTCGATCGTATTGTAGATATTGAACTGATTGGTGTAAATGAACTCAAAGATACTGTCAAATATCATCTCTATCTAGAAATCATGGGTAAACATTCTAATGCAATCTTGACATATGACAACAATAAAATCATTGATTGTTTAAAACGTGTTTCTCCCGCTATGAGTGCTCGTATTTTACAGCCTGGAGCCACTTATAATCAACCCCCTTTAATTGAAAAGAAAAATCCTTTTACAAGTGAATGGATGGAAACAGATAATCTGACAAAAACTTATCAAGGGTTTTCCCCTGAACTCTCAAAAGAAGTTCTTTATCGTATCCATCATGGAGAAACTTTTCAAGACATTATTCAATTATTACAACACTCACAAAATATCTATATCCACAAATATCAAGATAAGGAATATTTTCATATTATTCCTTTAGCGCATCTACAGTGTAACGGAGAAATATATCCTCTATTTGATGGTTTAGATAAACACTATGATTTAATTGATGAAAAAGATCGTATCAAGCAGCAGACTTCAGATTTAGCAAAATTTATTCAAAATGAATATCAAAGAAACATCAATAAACTTAATAAATTAAAACAAACTCTTTTTGAATCACAAAACAGTGATGATTTACGCATTAAAGGTGATCTTTTATTTGCTAATCTCCATTTGATTTCTAAAGGACAAAAAGAAGTTACTGTTGAAAATTATTATGATGGTAGTATGATGACTATCGCTTTAGATGAAAGATATGATGGTAAAACAAATGCAAATAAGTATTATGCAAAATACCAAAAAGCCAAAAAAGCTTTAACGCATCTTCAAGAACAGATAAATATTGTCGAAAATGAAATTCTTTATTTTGATAGTCTTATCACACTGATGGAAAATGCTTCCTATTATGATGCATTAGAAATGAAAGAAGAATTAGAAAATTTAGGTTATTTGAAAAAGAAAAAAACCAAACAGGTGCATCGACCAAAAAAATTGCATATTGAACAATATCTTACTAAAGACAATATACAAATCTATGTAGGTAAGAATAACCTGCAAAACGATTATCTTACCTTTAAGATGGCTTCTAAAAATGATATGTGGTTTCATGTCAAGGACATGCCTGGAAGCCATGTCATTGTGCATAGTCAGAATCTAGATGAATATACCATTCGTTTAGCAAGTCAAATAGCTGCGTACTTTTCCAAAGGTAAACACAGTTCTTCAGTTCCTGTCAATTATACCTTGGTTAAAACGCTAAAAAAGCCACAGGGTGCTAAACCGGGACAAGTGATACTTTCACATTACTCAACGATTTACATTGATCCTGATGAAACTATTTTTAACGACATGAGAAAGGTGAATTCATAGAGTTCATATTTGGAGCATTGACAAATGTTTGCTCATAAACAGGATAAAATACTGGATAATACATGCAATGGTTGACACGACGACATTCAATTGGACAAATCACAGGCTGAGCAACAGGTGTAATTTGATTTGTCACACAAACTCTTCTAGGAGCTACTAAAGGTTGTGGACGTGGACAACCATTGACACTTCCAAAATTCATTTGTTGTCCTTGACATGAACATGAATTCATATTTTGACAACCACAAGATTGTTGAAACATAATTAATCCCTCCTTCACTTTAATGTATGTTATATTTTTAAAAGAGGTAGGGCAAATGAAAGGAGTTTTATAATGAAATTCATCAAATGGGATTGTTTTCATGAAATTGAAGCTTATACAACATGCAGTTATTGTAACGGAGAGCTCATGAATATGAGTTTCAATGGTATTGATGATCAACAGGTTTTAAAGAATCGAGAAAAATTAGCTCAAACTTTGCATACTGATTTAAATCATATGGTTGCAACACATCAACGACATACCACAAACTTTCTAAAAGTTCAACTTCAAGATGGAGGTAGAGGTATGTGGAGTCAAGAGGATGCATTTGACAATTATGATGCTTTGTATACACGTGATCGCCATTTATGGCTTTGGTCTTTTCATGCTGATTGCTGTCCTGTTTTATTATATTGCAGAGATCAGAAAATTGTTGCCGCTATTCATAGTGGATGGAAAGGAACCGTAAATGAAATAGTTGGAAAAGTCACAAAACATTTAATAACTCATGAAAATTGTAATCCTCAAATGATTTATGCCTATATTGGGCCATCCATTGAACAAAGAAATTTTGAAGCAAAAGATGATATTATTGATTTGGTTAAACAAATGTCTTTTGATACACATGATTTTTATATTCAAAAAGAAGATGGAGCTTATTTATTGAATAGTAAAGGTTTAATTCAACAACAATTGCTTAATCTTCAAGTGCCTCAAAAAAATATAACCATTTCTCCATACTGTACAATTGAAAATGAGGACCTCTTTTTCTCCTATCGAAGAAATAAAAGTCCTCATCGCAATATTACATTAATTTCTATGAAGTAACCTCCGGGTTACTTTTTATCATATTATTCATAGCTTTTGGAATAAATTCAATTAACTTTGAAGGAATCACAGTATAGGCTTCTTTAGCCAAAAGATCACCAGTATATCCATGTATGAAAACACCCAACATTGCAGCCTGTAAGGCAGGATAACCTTGTCCTACAAGACTTGTAATTATTCCAGCTAAAACATCGCCCATTCCTCCAGTTGCCATAGCTTTATTTCCTGCACGAATACGATATGATTCCTGACCATTTGTCACTATGGTATAAGGTCCTTTTAATACCAAAACAACATGGTGCTCTTTTGCAAAATCTTGAGCAACCAATAACATATCATCCTGACTGTCGAATGGACATAAACGCTGAAATTCACCTAAATGTGGAGTCAAAATAATATCTCGATTTTGCTGTTTTAATAAATCAGTATGTGCTGATAAAATCGTTAAAGCATCCCCATCTATAACGAGAGGTTGTTTTGTTTTTTCTAAAACATCAATAACATAACGATAACTATCTAAGCTTTGACCTAGTCCACATCCAATTAATATAGCATCATATCGAAGGAAATCTTCTTTCTGTAAAATAGGAGGCCTTAAAACTGCTGTTGCTTCAGGGCAGAACTGAGTTAATGCATGTATAACTTCCTGATCACTCATAACTGTCGTAATTCCACTACCACTATAAACACAACCTTTTGCACTTAACAGAGCTGCTCCTTTATATTCCATGCATCCTGTAATAAGGCAAGTATGTCCATATGTGCCTTTATATCCATCAAAAATTCTTTCTTTTAAAAGTGGAAACATCATTTTATCATCTGCCATCTGATACAATCCAGCTTCTTCACTCACATCATCAACATCTAGTTTTTCAACAATAACTTTTCCCGTAAAAAAATAACTATCAGGATTAAGAAATCCATTTTTTATAGCACTCAAAGTAATTGTTGAAGTTGCATAAATGACGCTTTGATATGGTTTTCCTGAATCACATTGAAGACCTGTAGGAATATCTACAGCAATGACTTCCTGATCATAGAGTTGATTAATACTTTCAATAACACTTTGATAAATACCTCGTGGCGAGCTATTCAACCCAAAGCCAAATATTGCATCAACAATTGTATCACAAGCCGTCATATAACCAATCAACTCTTCTAAATTATCCTGTTGAAATAAATAAACAGGAAGAGACAAATCATAACATTTCTGCAAAAAATAAGCATTGGCTTTGGAAAGATGATTCGTGTTTTCAAATATAAAAACTTGTACATTCTTTTTCTGTTGATAAAGTTTAATAGCCAGAGAAAGCCCATCTGCCCCATTATTACCTGGCCCACAAACAATACTAAATGATTCACCATGGATATGTTTCAACAAACAATCACTTGCTTTATTAACCAATTGTTCAATTGTATAACCGTGTTTCAATAAACATTCATCATATCTTTTCATTAAAGTATGGCTTCCAATATACATATTCATCACCTGACCTTAGCCCTATTATAACAAAATAAAAACTGTAATGAAATCATTCATTACAGTTTTTCATCATTAATATCTTACACCACAAGTAAATCCACTTAAACTTGTATAACTAACAACAGATCCTGTTGTCGGTGAATGAATAACTCTTCCTCCACCAACGTAGATTCCTACATGGCCTGGTCGCCATACAATGTCACCTGGTTTCACTCGAGATAAAGAAATTGTTCTTCCTCCACTTTTTTGTGCTCCAGATGTACGTGGGATACTCTTGCCGTTCTTACGATATACCCATTGAGTAAATCCTGAACAGTCAAATGAACTTGGTCCAGTTGCACCCCATCGATATGGACAACCCAATCGTGATTGAGCAGTAGCTACCATTCCTTGATTAGGAGCAATGTCATCTGGATTTACAACAGTAACTTTCAAAGTTTTAGAACTTGAATTACCAGCTTTATCCGTAACACTATATTCAACAGTATATTTTCCTGCTTTTTTTGTATTAACTGGATTGCTGATTTCGACTTTAGAAGTCACATTTCCATCTTTGTTGTCAGTTGCACTTTCTAGATAACTTTTTGCATTAAAGTTCTTACCTTTAGTAATTTGTACTGAAGACTTAGATAAACTAATCTTAGGTGCACTTAAGTCACCAACTTTAACTTTTAATGTTTCTTCAGATGCATTACCAGAAGAATCTTTAGCAGTAATTTTTAAAGTTGTTTCTCCATCTTTCTTAGTATCAACAGTTCCATCTACTTCAATAGATTTCACCTTCTTATCAAAGTTATCAGTCACTTTGATATAATCTAAATAATCAAATTGAGAACCATAGTCTACTGTAACTGTAGATCCCTTCTTGTAACTAATAGTAGGTGCAGTCGTATCTGATACATAGAATTCATATGTTTGTTGAGTTTGATTTCCAGCGTTATCTGAAACACTCAATTCAATCATTTGAGATCCTAATTTTGAAGTATCGAGTTTCTTGTCTGTTTCAATAAATGGTGTAACATCTCCATCAACATTATCAGATGCATTGACATATTGAGCGATATCTTGACTACCATTTGCTTCAACATCAATAACATAACCTTGACTATCTCCTACCGGATTCAATTCAGGAGCAGTTTTATCAACAACTTCTACTTGAACAACCTTTGTACTTAAATTTGAGAACATATCGGTTGCAGTTACTTCGACGTTATATATACCTAATTGATATGCATCATATGATGTATCATCAATTTTTACATCCATAGCGTCTAGGGAATCACGATTATCAGAAATAGCAAACATCGTCTTATCTAGCTTTGTCCCATAAAGAACTTCAATCTTATTAGCTTCGATTGTAGGCTTTTCTTTATCGACAGCAGCATAACCAACCAAACCAAATGTTGAAATACATAACATCGGAATGAACATAGCTTTACGTTTTAAAACATGCTCTTGCATAATTTCCAATAAATTCGTCTTAATATTACTATCCATTCGTTGCCTCCTTTCAATAATATACCCACTTAGAATTATAAAACAACGTTCACAAAAAGTCCACAATTTTCTTAAGAAATTCTTAAGAAATTAAAATTTTGTTGATTATATCAATGTTTTTTGAATTAACTTTTTTTGACGTTTTTTTGTTTTTTATCATTTTTCTATACAAAGTATTCACTTTTTAATCAATTTTAGACATATTATTATCTTCATTTCATAGAATGAGTTGAAAAGGAGAATGCTATGATTATTGTCTATTTTTCAATTTATTGTTTTTTAGGATATTGGCTTGAATCTATTTATGTTTCGTTATTTCGCAAAAAATGGATCTCATCAGGTTTATTGAATGGTCCATTTATTCCCTTATATGGTTTTGGTGCTTGTATCCTTATATTATGCCAACCCTATCTTCAGTATTTTCATCCATTTTTTGTATGTCTTATTGGTGGAATTTGTATGACTTTATTAGAATTATTAAGTAGTTATTATATTGAGCGATTTTTTCACACTCAATGTTGGGATTATTCTCATCATGCTTTCAATTATCAAGGGAGAATATGTTTGATATATTTTATTTTATGGTGTTTATTAAGTGGTTTATTCATTTATATAATTCATCCATTTATTTGCTCACTATCATTACGTCATGATGCCTGTTATCTGATAAGCCTGATTTACATTTCGTTTATTTTAAAAGCATATGGTGATCGTTTGTTAGCAACAAAACAAAATGGTCTCAATATTCATTAAAAAAAGAAGATTTTTCAATCTTCTTTAACCAAGATAAGCTTCTCTTACCTTTGGATTATTTGCAACTTCATTGGCTTTCCCTGATACAATAACATTTCCAGTTTCAAGAACATAAGCACGATCAGCAATTGAAAGTGCTTTATTTGCGTTTTGTTCAACTAATAACACCGTTACTCCATCTTTGTTAATACTTTTAATAATGTCAAAAATTTCATTAACCAAAATAGGTGATAACCCCATTGATGGTTCATCTAACAATAATAGCGTTGGTTTTGACATTAATGCGCGCCCCATTGCTAACATCTGCTGTTCTCCACCTGACAGTGTTCCAGCCAATTGATTTCTACGTTCCTTTAAACGTGGAAATCTTTGATAGACCTTTTCTAAATCTTGTCCTATTTTATTATCCGTACGTAAATATGCACCCATTTCCAAATTATCTTGAACCGTTAATTGAGCAAAAATACGTCTACCCTCAGGAACTTGAGCTAAATTTTTGGCAATAATTTTATGTGCAGGAAGTTTTGTAATCTCATCCCCCATAAAAGATATCGTACCACTTTTAGGTTTTACCAATCCACTAATAGCATGCATGATAGATGTCTTTCCAGCCCCATTAGCTCCAATCAAAGCCACAATCTCACCTTGATTCACTTCAAAACTTACATTTTTAATCGCATGAATCACACCATAATAAACATTTAAATGATCAACTTTTAACATGGTCATCCCCCTATTCTTCATGTCCTAAATATGCTGCAACCACATCAGGATTATTTTTAATTTCATCTGGAGTCCCAAATGCTAAGACTGTACCAAAATTTAAAACTGCAATTTTTTCACAAATCCCCATAACAAGTTTCATATCATGTTCAATCAATAAAATCGCAATAGAAAATTTTTCTCTTACAATCTTTATCGTTTCCATTAATTCTTCTGTTTCAATAGGATTCATACCAGCAGCAGGTTCATCTAACAAAAGAAGTTTAGGTGACGTTGCAAGTGCTCTTGCTATTTCTAGTTTACGTTGTTTTCCATATGGTAAATTTCCAGCTTTGACATCAGCATATTTTTCTAGATCAAAAACACGAAGTAAGCTCATAGCCATTTCCTGCATAGCCTCTTCACCTTTAAAATAACTTGGAAGATGAAGAACAGATGATAATAATGAATAATTTTGAGAATGATGCAATCCAACCTTAACATTATCAATAACACTCATTTTTTTGAACAAACGAATATTTTGAAATGTTCTTGCAATCCCTAATTGTGTTATTTGCGTAGGTGTCATCTTTAAAAGTGACTTCCCATCAAAAAGTATTTGTCCACTCGTTGGTTTATAAACACCTGTCAACAAATTAAATACAGTTGTTTTTCCAGCTCCATTTGGTCCAATCAAACCATATAATTGGTCTTTATCCATTTCAAAATTAAACTCATCAACAGCTTTTAAACCTCCAAATTGGATTCCTAATCCCTCTGCTTTTAACAAACTCATCAGTCATCCACCTCCACTGTCTTATTCTTAAAAAATTTAGCTTTAATACGAGGCACTAAATTTTTTTCTTTGATAATCATTGCAGCAATTAAAACAATTGCATAAAGTAACATACGATAATCCGCAAATGCTCTTAAATACTCTGGCAATATCGTCATGATAATAGCTGCTATAATAGAACCTTTTAAATTTCCTAATCCACCTAATACAACCATAACCAGAATTTCTACTGATTTATTATAATCAAATGTAGAAGGAACCAGCATTCCCATATATTGAGCATATAATCCACCTGCAATCCCAGCAAAGAAAGCAGAAATAGCAAAAGCTAAGATCTTATAATACGATGTAGGAATACCAGATAATTCACTGGCTGTTTCATCTTCACAAATAGAAATAATAGCACGCCCATGACGTGATTTAACAATACAGTAAATGACATAGATTGTAATGACTGCACTTAAAAAATAGACAGAAAAATCAATATTCATTGCTTGAAATCCCATCAATCCTTTGGCACCATTTGTAATACTTAAATTAAGCATAATAACACGTATGATTTCATTAAATGCTAAAGTAATGATACAAAGATAATCACCTTTTAATCTTAATGTTGGTATACCAATAACAACGCCAATCAGACAGGCAGCAATAGCACCAATCAATAAGCTTAATAAAAATGGGAAATGAAGATATAAACTACATAAAGCAGATGTATAAGCTCCTACGGACATAAATCCAGCATGTCCTAAAGTTAACTGTCCTAAATAACCACTCGCCAAATTCAAACTTGTTGCTAAAATAACATTGATACAAGCCATAATGAGAATTCCTGACCAATAATAGTCAACAATTCCAGCACTCATTAAAAACATAATGATTCCATAAATAATCAGCGCCATGATAAAGGATATAATCAAATCTTTTATTTGTTTCTTTTTCATCCCTATCACCTACACTTTCTCTCTCATATTCTGACCAAACAATCCTGCTGGTTTAACTAATAAAATAAAGATTAAAATACCAAAAACAACTGCATCTGAAAAAGCAGATGAAATATATGAAATTGTAAATGCTTCAGCAACACCAATAATCAATCCACCTACCATTGCTCCTGGAATGCTTCCAATTCCACCAAGAACAGCTGCTATAAAAGCTTTGATACCTAACATGGCACCTAAATAGGGATTAATCAAAGAATAACTCATACCATAAATAATACCAGCAATAGCTCCTAAACCAGAACCAATGGCGAATGTTAGAGAAATGGTTGTATTCACATTGATTCCCATTAATTCTGCAGCTCCTCGATCTTCACTGACAGCACGCATTGCTTTTCCCAATTTTGTTTTGTTTATAAACAAAAGCAATAATCCAGTACAAATAAAAGTTAAGATAAGCGAAAGCAAAGCGACATACGTGATATGAGCGCCAAAAAAAGATACTGTACCACTAGGCATATATTGAGGAAAAGTTCTGGCAGCAGAGCCAAATAAAATCAAAAATAAGTTCTGTAACAGATAACTGACACCAATAGCAGTAATTAAAACAGCTAAACTCCCACTATTTCTAAGGGGTTTATAAGCCACTTTTTCTGTCACAACACCTAATAAAGCACATCCAGCAATGGCTACTAAAACACTAACAATAATGGGTGCTTGCACCATAGTTGTCATCACATAAGCCAGATATGCGCCAACCATAATAATTTCACCATGAGCAAAATTGATCATTTTAGCAATCCCATATACCATTGTATAACCAATGGCAACAAGTGCATACATTCCACCTGTACTCAATCCATTGATGATTTGCGTTAAAAATTCCATTTGTAAACCTCCTGACTTAAAAAAATAAAGGAGAAAAATCTCCTTTATTTTTCTTCTAATCTAAATAACTATATTCACCATTTTTAATAGTTTTAACAACCAATTCTTTTGTTGGATTATGTTGATCATCAAATTCAAAATGACCTGTAATACCATCATAATTTGTCTTTTCTAACTGTTCACAAATTTTAGCATAATCAGTTGTTCCAGCAGCTTCAACTGCTTTCAATAATACCCAAGTTGCATCATAAGCCATTGTTCCAAACATGTTTGTATCACTGTTATATTTTTCTTTATATTTAGCTACATAATTTTGTACATCTTCTACTCGGTCATCGAATGTATTTGTATAATAAGCTCCATTGAAAATAGATTTATCAACATCTTTAACTGATAAAACACCATCCCAACCATCAGTTCCTAAGAATGTACCATTGTAACCAGCATTTTTAAATTGACCAACCATAGTTGCAATCATTTCATAATAATCTGGAATATAAACAGCATCTGCTCCTGATTGTTTTACTTTTGTAATATAGCTTCCAAAATCTTTTGTATCCTTTGGATATTTTTCTTGTAATACAATTTGTGTGCCATCTTTATTTGCCTGAGCAACAAATGAATCTGTACATCCCTGACTATAATCACTACCACTATTTGTTAAAATAGCAACTTTCTTAACATTAATACGACCATCACCAATAGCTGTTGCAATTGTCTGACCACCCATTGAGTCATTAGAACATGTTCTAAAATAATTGCTTCTTGTACTTCCATCATTATTTAAAGTAATACTATCCCCAGAAGTACTTGGTGAAACAATTGGTGTTCCATCAGCTTTAGAAGCCTCTCCTAAAGCTAAACCTTCAGCCGTAATAACAGGACCAACAATTCCAACAACCTTTTCACCAACTAATTTTTTATAAGCATTCACAGCATCTGTTTCCTTACCTTGAGAATCTTCAGCTAGTAATTCTACTTTATATTTTGCATCATCAGAATTATTATAATCTTCTATGGCAAGTTCAATAGTATTTTTAACTGGAATTCCATAAGTTGATGTTTCTCCAGTTAATGGACCAACAAATCCAATTTTAATTGTATCCCCTTCTTTTAATTCTGTAGCTGAAGAACCACCAGTTCCTCCACCACAAGCAACCAACATACTTGACACAGCCATTAAAGACATAACTTTTTTTATATTCATATATCTCTCCCCTTTTTTTAAATATATTCATTATTATACTTATCATTTGATACAAGTCAACAAAAAATAACTTTATTTTTTCAAATATTCTAAAAATCATAAAAATATTTATTTATTTAATAAAAAATATATTATTTTATAAAACAAGGAGTGGATGATTCCACTCCCTATTCAATACTCTTTAAAGATTCCACCATATCAACCTTATTTAAAACATGTCGCATTGTAAAATTAATAAAATAAGTAAAACCTAAAGTCATAATAATAGCATATATATAACTACTGATATTTAATTGTCTAACAAACATTGTCATATCCAATTCCACCGTCAAAATAATAAACTTGTGAAGGAAATAACCAAAAATCATTCCCAGTAAAGAACCAATCACTGATAAAAGAACATTTTCTCTAAAGATATAGTCATAAACTTCTTTACGTCTAAAACCTAAAACTTTAATCGTTGCAATCTCACTTTTACGTTCTTGAATATTAATATTTGTCAAGTTATAAAGGACAATGAAATTTAAAGCTCCTGCACAGACAATCAAAATAACAACAACCAGATTTACACTTTGAACCTGTTTATCAAATTCTTCACCAATTGATGATACATTGCTTAAATTTCCATAACCTTTGTCCTGCATATAAGCTTCCAGTGTTTTTTGACTCGAAGCACGATCATCCTGTAAAATCAAGAACGCATTATTCACTTCCAGATCCTGTAATGTCAATGATTCATATAAAGTCTGGGACATATAAATATAATTCATAAAATAGTTTTCTGTGATACCTGAAACCTTTACACTATACTTTGTTTCATTGAGTTCAATATCAATTGTATCATTATCTTCCACACCAAGCAATTCAGCTGCTTTTGCGGTTAAAATAACACCTTCATCATCAAGAACCAAATCTTTATATGTCTGATAATTTCTAAACTGAACAAAGTTCTTCATATTATCCATTGATTGATAAACAATTAATGAACCATATAAATCTTCTTTATCTTTTAAGATATTAATACTCTTATTTAAAACATATTCCACATTTGCAACTTCGCTACGATTCAATAAATCTTTTTGATAATTCTGTGCTGTTTTGGTTGAAACACTATCTTCTAAACGAACAAGATAATCATATGTAAAAACATCTTGATATTGTTTATCAACAACCTGTGATACAGAAGATTTAACACCAAAGCCGGTAATAATTAAAGCTGTACATCCAGCAATCCCAATCACAGACATAAAGAAGCGTTTCTTATACCTAAAAATATTACGCATTGTTACTTTCTGATTGAAAGACAAACGACGCCATAACCAATGAATTCTTTCCAAAAGAATACGTTTTCCAACTTTTGGTGCTTTAGGTCGCATTAAGACCGCTGGCATCAAATTCAATTCACTCATACAAACAAAGAGTGTGACTGCCAAAATAACAAATACCGATATAAAAACTGTTTCCAGCAAAACCCATGTACTGGCATAAATCGAAATAGGTGCATCCACTTGAAATAACATTAAATTATATAAATAATAAATAATACGTGGGAAAAATTGTGTTCCTGAAACAATTCCTAAAATACAAGCAAAAAAGGTTGCAAAAATAACATATATGATATATTGCTTCATGACATCCCATTTAGAATAACCTAAAGCACGTAATGTTCCACTTTGACTTCTTTGTTCTTCCACCATTCTCGTCATTGTTGTTAATGAAACCAAAGCTGATACAAGGAAGAACATTAATGGGAAAATATCTGCAATAGAAGAAATAGAATCCTTATTAGAATCAAAATTCACAAGTCCTGAATTTTCATGGCGTGTTAAAGTATAAAGCCTTCCTTTAGGAATCTGATCCACTTGATCTCTGGCTTCATCTAACTGCGATTTTGCCTGATCTAATTTGTCTTGAGCTTTTTCTAATTCATTATTTGTTTTCAGTTCTTCTAAAGTCAATTGATTTTCTTGTTGTTGAATTTCAAGCTTAGCCTTTTCAATCGCAATAGAAGCTTCATTCAATTGCGTCAATCCATCTAATGAGGAAGGTGCATTTTTAAGAATATCTCGCATTTTTTCTAAACTAGCTATTGATTTTTGCACTTCTGGAGAAATATTTTCAGTATTTTCATTTTGATAATTCTCAAGTTCTTTTTGTAAACTTTCTAAATTTCCTTTTAACTCCTCACTCGTACTTTCAATTGTTTCTAACATGTCTTGAATTTGTGAAGATGCTGTTGATTGAGCTTTTAAATATTCAGCTTCTTTTGTAGCCAATGTGATTTTCGCATTCGTTAATTGAATTTTAGCCTCTAATATCTTTTCATCAAACAAATCTTTAGAATCACTATATGTCTGATAACCTTCATCATATTCTTTTTGGGCTTCATCTAATTTTGTTTTGGCATCACTTGTCAAATCTTCATACAAGCGACTCATTTTTAATGATAAAGTACTTTTTATTTTTGTATTCACATCTTCAATATAATCATCATATGCCTCACTGAAAACATTATATTCTTTAGCTCCCTTTACACAGACAGAAATCTGATTATATAAAATATCTTCATCACGTAATTCATAAAGATCTTCTGGCATAGCTAAAAAATCATTGTTTTCATTTAAAATTTCAATATATCCAGCATTCGTTCCATCACCCAAAGTATTCGTTCCACGATCCGTAATAGCAATATAACGAACATCATTCACAACACCAACGATTTTAAAAGTCTTTTCACCTTGATCATTATGAATAGAAATCTCGTCACCAATCTGATAATCTTCTGCCAGCATTTCTTCATCAATGACACATTCATTGTCTTTTTGAGGATAACGCCCATCAACCAGATAAGGTTGATTAAGCATATCTTGATCATATTGTTCACTGGCGTAAACAGTAACTCCTGCCAGTGAATCATTATGATGAATCAAAGCATCAAATTGATAACCATATTGAATATCTTCAATACCCGATATATTTTGAATTTCACTAATATCATCTTTGGAAAAACCTAATGATGCCATATATGTTAAATCAGCATAATGGTGTTTGTCCAAGTAATGATCCATTGATTGAGTCATTGTTCCCGGTGTATTTCTTAACCCTGCAAAAAAAGCCGCACCTAAAAATACAATCGCAAAAATGGAAAAAAATCTTGCTTTAGATGTTAAAATTGTTTTTCTGAGATTTTTCCAATAAGCTTTTTTCTTTCTTTTTACCATTCAATTTCCTCGATTGGTTGTGGGTTTTCATTGATTTCAACCCCATTGACCTTTCCATTTTTTAAATGAATCACACGATCTGCCATCGGTGCTAAAGCAGAGTTATGAGTAATCACAATGACTGTCATCTGATAAGTATCACACATTTCCCTTAATAAAGATAAAATTGCCTTCCCCGTCTGATAATCCAATGCTCCAGTTGGTTCATCACATAACAAAAGTTTTGGATTTTTAGCAATCGCTCTGGCGATAGCCACACGTTGCTGTTCTCCTCCAGATAATTGTGCTGGAAAATTCATCATACGATCTGATAGTCCAACTCTTTCTAACACATTTCGTGCATCTAATGGATTTTTACAAATCTGAGAAGCCAATTCAACATTTTCTAATGCTGTTAAATTTTGAACTAAATTGTAAAATTGAAAGACAAATCCAATATCATTACGTCTGTATTCTGTCAATTTTTTTTCATCATATAAGGCAATGTTTTCACCATCGACGATAATCGAACCACTGGTTGGTGAATCCATACCCCCAAGTAAATTTAAAATTGTCGTTTTCCCGGCTCCCGAAGCACCAACAATAACGACAAACTCCCCTTTTTCAACAGTAAAATCAACACCATCACTGGCATTAATTGTAATATCCCCCATTGTATAGCTCTTAACTATATTTTTAAATTCAATTAATGCACTCATTTTTATAACCACCTTTTTTATTAGTGTATCACATTTTATGACAAAAAAAAATATGGTGTGAAGAATAACAAAAAATTCCATAATAAAAAAGAGTCGCTTTTTTTACAAACAACTCTTACTTTTTCCATAAAGAACGTGAAAAGAACATTAACAATGGGAAAATCTCCAAACGACCTGCCAGCATATCCAATGATAAAACAATTTTTGACAAATCTGTTAAACTAGAAAAATTTCCTGTTGGTCCAACAACACCAAGACCAGGCCCAACATTATTAAAACATGTCGCAACAGCACTAAATGCTGATGTAAAATCAATATTTTGTAAAGAAACAAATAAAAGTGATAAACCAAATAATAAGAAATAGAGCACCCAATAAACATGAATATTATTTAAAGTAGATAACGATAAATGTTTCCCTTCAAATACAACTGAAACAACACTATGTGGATGGAGCATATGCTTCATTTCAGCAATAGCACTTTTAACTCCAATAATAATACGTGAAACTTTCATCCCACCACCTGTTGAACCTGCACAGGCTCCAACAAACATCAACAAGACTAAAATTGTTTGTGAAAATAATGGCCATTGTCCATAATCAGCAGTGACGTAACCTGTCGTCGTGATAATAGATCCAACTTGAAAGATAGCATAACGAAAAGCTTCAAAAATAGAATGATATAAAGGTAAAATATTAAACGATATCGCAATGGCTGAAGCAAAGATAATAATAAGATACCAGCGTAATTCTTCACTTTTAAAAGCTGCTTTGAATTTCTTAATCGCAACAAAATATATCAAATTAAAATTAATACCAAATAAAATCATAAAAAAGGTAATAATTCCATCACAATAAGCACTATTATAATAAGCTATTGAAGCATTTTTAATTGCAAATCCACCTGTTCCAGCAGTTCCAAAACTATTTAATAAACTATCAAAGAAAGGCATTCCACCCAACATCAAAAGTATGACTTCAAGAATTGTTAAAACTGTATAAAGCTGATATAAAATCTGTGAAGATACTGTTATTTTAGAAACTAACTTTCCTACAATAGGACCTGGCATTTCCGCTTTTAAAATATGTAAAGTAGAACCATTGGCATCTGGTAAAAATGCCACGACAAAAACCAGAATCCCCATACCACCAATCCAGTGTGAAAAGCTATGCCAGAATAGACTGGCATGTGATAAAGCCTCAACATCTGTTAAAATAGATGAACCCGTTGTTGTAAAACCTGAAACTATTTCAAAAAAGGCATCTACATAAGAAGGAATTTCACCTGTCAAGCAAAAAGGAATAGCTCCAAAAATGGATAAAAAAATCCATGCTGCAGCAACGACTACAAAACCTTCTTTAGCATAAATGATTTTATTTTGAGGTTTATGTAAGCTCATAAGCTTTCCTATAAAGCATAATAAAATTGCAATAATAAAATATGCCAAACCTTCCTTTTCATGATAAATCATACCAGTCAAGCATGGTAAAAGCATCAACAGCCCCTCAATCATGAGCATTTTACCAAGCGTATAAAAAATCATACGTCTATTCATCAGTGAATTTCCTCAAAAATATCATTAATATCTTTAAGAGGGGTATGGTAAGCAATGACTATAATACGATCGCCAACATTTAAAACATCCTGACCATTAGGAATAATTGTCTGATTTTGACGAATAATACCACCAATCAATAAATCTTTCTTTGTTTTCACTTGAGCTAATGGAATATTGCAATATTTTGTTTTTTCATCAACAATAAATTCAACGGCTTCCACTTCTTCATTGACAATCTTATATAATGTCTGAACACTAGAAGAACGATCATGATTTTCTTTGACACGTAAATAACGAATAATTTGAGAAGTTACTAAAACTTTTGGATCAACAATACTATCTATACCTAATTGATCAATAACACCATTCAGATTCATACGATTCACTTTTGCGATAGATTTCTTTACACCCAATTGTTTTGCTACTAGGGCTAAAACAATATTTTCTTCATCCAATCCCGTTAAACTGACTAAGGCATCACTTCTATTGACGCCTTCTTCCATTAAAATATTTTCATCACTACCATCTCCTTCAATAATGACAGAATATGGCAGTTGTTCAGACAATTGAATACAGCGTTCATGATTTCTTTCAAAAATCTTTGTCTTAATTCCATGTACAGCTAATTGTCTTGCTAAATAATAAGTAATTTTACTTCCACCAATAATCATAACATGTTTGATTTTTTCTGATACAAAACCAGCATCTAAACAAAACTTTGTTAAATCTTTATGTGAACCAACAACATAAATATGATCTTGACCCTTTAAAATAAAATCTCCATCGGGAATCATAACCTTATCGTTACGTTTCACCGCACAAATTAATACTTGAGATTTTGTAACAGAAGACAATTGACTTAAAGCAATAGAATCTAGTTTCATTCCATTACAAATACGCAATTCAATAATTTCTACTTTTCCCTTCGCAAAAGTATCTATACGCATGGCTGATGCAAACAAAATTGTTCTTCTGATATCATTTGCAGCTTCCAACTCAGGATTAATAATCATAGAAAATCCTAATTTATTTTTTAAGATTTCACTTTGTAAAGAATAGTCAGGATTTCTAACACGCGCAATGATGTGCTTAGCTCCTAATTGCTTAGCTAATAAACAAGATAAAATATTCAATTCATCCGATGTCGTTACTGAAATAACAACATTGGCTTTATCAACACCCGCTTCTTGTAAGACTTGAAAATTGGCCCCATTTCCACTAATTCCTAAAACATCATATTGGTTAACAACATTTTCTACTTTCTGACTATTTTGATCAATAACAACAATATTATATCCTTCATTTGATAAATAATGTGTCAGCATCTGTCCCACTTTTCCTAATCCAATAATAACAATATTCATAATTCCTCCCACTATTTATATGTCTTTAGGATCTGTTCCGCACACATCATCCCATCAATTGCAGATGACATAATACCTCCAGCATAACCAGCACCCTCTCCAATTGGGTAAATTCCTTTCATTGATGATTGAAAGTTTTCATTTCTTAAAATTCTAACTGGTGCACTACTTCTTGATTCCACTCCTGTTAAAATTGTGTCCTCATCAATAAATCCAGGCATCTTTTGATTCATTAATAACAAACCTTCTTTTAAAGAATGATTAATGAAATCAGGAAATATCTGATTTAAATCACAAAGCTGATATCCTGGCTGATAAGTTGGCTTAATCTTACCTAATGGATTGACTTCATTATTTATATAATCCATAGCTTTTTGTACCGGAGCATGAAAATGCCCACCACCTAACATAAATGCTTTCTTTTCTAATTGTCTTTGAAATTCAATTCCTGCCAATGGATGTGAACTACCAAAATCATCTGTGGAAACAGTGACTAAAATAGCACTATTCGCATTTTGACCATCACGTGCATAATAACTCATCCCATTAACACATAGCGTTCCATCTTCATGTTGTGATGGAACAACATAACCACCAGGACACATACAAAATGTATAAACACCTCGTTTTCCACTTTGTACAGCAAGTTTATATGTTGCTGCCTTTAAATATGGTGAAGAAGCACTTTTCTTATATTGAATTTGATTGATTTTTTGTTGTGATTGTTCAATACGTACGCCTACTGCAAAAGCTTTTTGTTCAAGAGTCATACCTTTTTGATAAAGTAATTCATAAGTATCACGTGCACTATGACCAATAGCCAATACAAGTAAATCAGTATTCATCACTTCAGTCTGACCATGATGTAAAACAGTAACATGATAACTATCTGATTCCTGTTTAAAATCAATCATTTGTGTTTCAAATAAAAATGTGACTCCTTTTTCAATTAAAAATTGACGCATATTTTGAATAACTTGACGTAAATAATCTGTACCAATATGAGGTTTATGAAGATATAAAATATCCTCTGGCGCACCAAATTGAACAAAAGTTTCCAATACATAACGAATACGTTCATTTTTTATACCAGTTGTTAATTTCCCATCAGAAAAAGTTCCAGCTCCACCTTCACCAAATGCAATATTACTTTCACAATGCAAGCAACCATTTTCTAACAAATCAGCCACTGCTTTTTCTCTTTTTTCAATTTCCTGACCACGCTCAATAACAGTCACTTTCTGACCACTCATAGCCAAAACATAGGCACAAAATAAACCAGCTGGCCCACTTCCTACAATCATGACACTTTGATCATTTGATGGTAAATAATGATATTGATATGGTTGAACACGTTGAAGCTGTGGAAATTTTCTTAAATACTGCTCTTCATCATGAACCTGAAAATCAAAACTACATATAAAATGAACATTTTGTCTTCTTGCATCAATAGATTGTTTGACCAAAGTTACATTTCGAATTTCTTTTTCTCGAACATTCAAATATTGTGATATGACTTTTGCATAACGTTTTTCTCCTAATTTGACTTTGACATTATGAATTCTTAACATATACATTCCTTTCTATAGCCTGCGCTACACGATAAGCACTTGCCAATGCAAAATGCAAATTATATCCTCCACACATTCCTGCTACATTTAATATTTCTCCTATAGCAAACATACTAGGATATCTTTTTAATTCTAAATCATAAGTGACATCTTCTAATGATAATCCTCCTTTCATCACCTGTGCATACTGCGCTTCTCTGATACCTTGAATATCTAAACGATAATGTTTTAATAAAAAAGCCAGTTTTTGAATAGGAAGATCTTGATATTTTTGAAAATATGATGCAATTTTATGATTTAACATACCTTCTAAAAATAATGAAGATTGCTGAGATAAATATTGACATAACTGATTGTGACTTAATTCGTCAAAAAAATCAATATATAATTGATATTGATGATGTTTTTTATAAAAAGATGACAATTGCATAACAGCAATACCACTCACACCATAGTCAGTAAATAATAATTCACCTTTTTCCTGATGAATACACTTGTCATTTTCCATCAACGAAAAAGTCCCCTTCACTCTTACACCTTTTAAAGCTTTTAAAACAGGTGATGTATAAAACTGAACTAAAGAAGGTAATGGTTCAATCACTTTTAATTGAAGCTGCTTTAAAATATGATAACGTGATTCATTCATGCCTGAAAGTTTCCCTGCTTCACTCCCCATGGCCAAAATAACAATATCAGCATGAAATGTTTGTTTTGATGTTACAATTCTATATTGATTTTGACATTCAATGCGATGAACTTCCTGTTCATAAAAAAATAAAACCCCTGCTTCTTGAGCACGTTGCATCAATACATTTTTTACTGATAAAGCCTGCTCGCTTTTAGGATACAAAAGATGACCCTGATATAGACAATATAGTCCTATTTCTTTCATTTGACTAACCATATCAAAATCTTGAATAATCGACTGAACAATATCTAAATTATCACTATCATAATATTGTTGATCCATATTTTGATTAGAAAGATTACATCTTCCATTTCCAGTTGCTAAAAGTTTCTTTAAGGGAGATTGATTTTGTTCTAAAACAATAACATCATCTTGAGGATATTTTTGTTTTAATAAAACAGATAAATAGACACCTGAAGCTCCAGCTCCAACAATCACTATTTTTCTCATAATTTCTCCTTTCTTCATTCAATTCTATATGAAATATAGTGATTATACCATTTTTTATTGAAAAATCACTAAAAAATGTTTATAATACTAAAGGAATTTTCAAAGGAGGAATTTTATCATGGGAAGAGCACATGAAGTGCGTAAAGTTGCAATGGCAAAAACTGCAGCTAAAAAAGCGAAATTATATTCTCGCTATGGAAAAGAAATTTATTTAACAGCAAAAGCTGGTGGACCTGAATTAGATGGAAATTTAGCATTAAGACGTTTAGTAGATAAAGCAAAAAAAGAACAAGTTCCTGCTGATGTTATTAAACGTGCTATTGATAAAGTCAAAAGTGGTGTAACAGAAAACTATGAACCTATTCAATTTGAAGGTTTTGGACCAGGAAACTCAACATTAATTGTAAAATGTTTAACTGATAATATTAATCGTACAATTTCTCAAGTCCGTCCTGCATTTACGAAAGCAAAATCTAAATTAGGAGCTGAAGGTTCTGTCGCTTATTTATATAATGTAGAAAGCACTGTTGTTTTAAGTGGTATGAGCGAAGACGAAGTTTTAGAAGCTTTAGTTATGGGTGATGTTGATGCTAAAGACATTACAACATTAGAAGATGGACGTATTAAAATAACAGGTGAACCAACAGATTTAAATAAAATCAAAACAGCTATTGAAGCTGTTAAAGAAGATATTGAATTTGATGTGGATGATATTACAACAACACCTCAAGACTATGTAGAACTTGAAGGTGAAGATATGATGTTATTTGATAGATTAATGGGATTATTAAATGATTGTGATGATGTTGATGAAGTTTACCATAATGTTTCAAATTATGATGAAGGAGAAGAAGAATAACATGTTTCGCATGTTATCTTTTTTTATATGAAAGTTACACATTTATATCATAGTGGATGTTTAGTAGAGTTGGAAGAGCACCTTCTTCTATTTGATTATTATCAAGGTCAGCTCAATCTTAATCATAACAAACCACTTTATGTATTTGTTTCCCATCGTCATTATGATCATTATAATCCCAATATTTTTAAAATTCATCATCCTCATATAACTTATATTTTATCTAGCACATTACGCCATAAATATGAAGCTTATTATGTTGATGCACACCAAACTTATCAAATAGATGACATGTCGATTCAAACGCTTCTTTCAACCGATGAAGGATGTGCTTTTCTTGTCCATGTGGAAAATCAGACAATATATCATGCTGGTGATCTTCATTGGTGGCATTGGGAAGGTGAACCAGAACAAGACAATATATATCAAAAACAGACTTACCTCCAAGAAATCTGTTCTATCAAAGAACCAGTTGATCTTGCTTGTGTTGTTGTGGATATTCGTCAAGAAAAAGACTATTTATTAGGCTTAAATGCTTTTTTAAGACATGTTCCAACAAAATACATTTTACCAATTCACTATTTTGGACACTATGAAACAACAAAACTCCTATTACAAGAGCATTTAGACAATCCCTATCATGCTCAAATCCTGCCTGTTACCCATCAAAATCAGACATTTGAAATTCTCGTATAAAAAGAACCTTTCGCACAAAGGTTCTTTGCTTATTTTTGTGGTACAATTTCCAGCCAGTAATCATCAGGATCATGAATAAAATAAAGTCCCATTGCTTCATTTTCAAAACATATGCATCCCATGTCTTGATGCAATTGATGATATGCTTCATAATCATCAACAACAAAACAAATATGACTTTCATTTTCACCTAATTCATAAGCCTGTGGATGATCTTTTAGCCATGTCAATTCTAATTGAAAAGAGGCTTCACTATCAGTCAGATAAACAAGTTTAAAACTTCCATCCGATGCTTCCTTTTCTCTGACAACAGTAAGTCCTAATGCTTTTTGATAAAATGCGATACTTTTTTCTAAGTTTGTAACATTAATATTACAATGATTAAATACAGCTTTCATGTCGTCCTCCTATTCTTCATCTGGAAATACCGTTGTAATAATAGGTCTTCCTTCTCTATCAACTAATACTGTCAGTCCTGCACCAACGGAATTACTATGAAAAAGATAATTCACACCTGTTTCTTTATCAACCCATATTTCAGAAGTTTGAAGTATTTTTTCTGAACTATAAGTTTTTATAAATCTCTCATATTTTTTTGCCATAATCTTCTCCTTTTTTTTAATTATAACAAAAGAGAAGTCTAAATAAAAATATTTTTTCATATATTTTAAGGATTTTAGCACTTTTAAAATCATAGTGCTAAAAGTTCATATTCAGTTCATATATCATGCTATAATAATAGTTGTTAGCAAACAAGATATATGAGTGCTAAAACATAAGGAGGAATACAAAATGTTGAAACCATTACATGATTATGTGATATTAAAAAAAGAAAAAGCTGAAACTCAAACAGCAAGCGGAATCATTTTAACAAGTCCAAAAGAACAAGCAAGCAATCAAGCGACTGTTGTCTCTGTTGGGCCTAAATGTGATGAACACTTAAAAGAAGGTATGACTGTTATCTTTAAAGAATATTCAGGAACAAAATTTAAAGATAATGATGACGAATATATGATTTTAGAAGAAGAAGATATTTTAGCTATTATTGAATAGGAGGAATAAATAATGAGTAAAGAAATTCGTTTTTCTAAAGATGTCAGAGATGCAATGTTAAATGGAGTTAATACTCTTGCAGATGCAGTAAAAGTCACTATTGGTCCTAAAGGACGTAATGTTGTTTTAGATAAAGGGTTTGGATCACCTTTAATTACAAATGATGGTGTTTCAATTGCTAAAGAAATCGAACTAGAAGATGCATTTGAAAACATGGGTGCAAAACTTGTATATGAAGTAGCCAATAAAACAAATGATGTTGCTGGTGATGGAACAACTACAGCAACAATCTTAGCTCAAAGTATGATTCAAAATGGTTTAAAAGCTGTTGAAAAAGGTGCAAACCCTGTTTTAATGCGTGAAGGTATTGATTATGCAAGTAAGGAAGTTGCAAAATATATTTTAGATAAATCTCATAAAGTAGAAACAAGCAATGATATTGAAAGTGTTGCGACAATCTCTTCTGGAGATAAAGAAATTGGTCAATATATTGCTCAAGCCATGGAAAAAGTTGGTAGAGATGGTGTCATCAGTGTTGATGAATCTAACAGCTTTGATACAGAATTAGAAGTTGCTGAAGGTATGCAATATGATAAAGGTTATGTTTCTCCATATATGGTTTCTGATAGAGAAAAAATGACTGTTGATTTAGATAACCCATTAATCATGGTTACTGATCAAAAAATTAATACAGTTCAAGAAATCTTACCAATTCTTGAACAAGTTATGCAATCTAATAAACCTTTATTATTAATTGCTGATGATTTTGAACAAGAAGTTATTTCAACATTAGTTGTTAATAAATTAAGAGGAACATTTAATGTTGTGGCTACAAAAGCTCCTGGTTTTGGTGATAATCAAAAAGAAATCTTACAAGATATTGCCATTTTAACAAATGCTAAATTCTATAGTAAAGATTTAAATATGAATTTAAAAGACATGCAAATGACTGATTTAGGATCTGCTAAGAAAATACACATTACTAAAGATCATACAACAATGATTGGTGGTAGTGGTGATAAGACTGCTATTGATCAACGTGTTAAAGAAATCACTGAACAAATGAATAATTCTAAGAGTGATTATGATAAAAAGAATTATGCTGAAAGATTAGGTAAATTAAGTAATGGTGTTGCTATTATCAAAGTTGGTGGAGCTACTGAATCTGAATTGAAAGAAAAGAAATTAAGAATTGAAGATGCTTTAAATGCCACAAAAGCTGCTGTTAGTGAAGGAATCGTTATGGGTGGTGGTGTTACATTAGTTAACGCTTATGTAGCTTTAAAAGACCAGTTAAAAGATTCTAACGTAGATAAACAAAAAGGTATTAAAGTTGTCTTAGATGCATTACTTGCTCCAATGGGACAAATTGCTGAAAATGCTGGTTTCAATAGTGATGAAATTGTAGAACAACAAATGAAAGTTGCTGATGGACAAGGATTTGATGCTAAAGATGGTGAATGGGTATCAATGTTTGATAAAGGTATTATTGACCCAACAAAAGTTACACGTAGTGCTTTATTAAATGCTGCAAGTATTTCTGCTTTATTTATTACAACTGAAGCAGGTGTTGCACAAATTAAAGAAGATAATCCAGTTCCTGCTCCAATGGCACCAGGAATGTATTAATAGAAAATAGAGTAGAGGGAAGAAATTAATCTTCGCCCCTCTCATTGCACCGTACGTACGGGTCTCGTATACGGCGCTACATTTATATGTTAATACAACCTATCTTAGATAGTATGCGAGGG
>NZ_NFLY01000089.1:0-2555 GCF_002161155.1 Massilimicrobiota sp. An105 | reverse complement strand
ACTAAAATAGTCTTATCATTTAAAGTGATTATTTCTTATTCATTCACTTTGATAAGACTTTTTCTTTTATTTTGACTATTTTCTTTATTTTTCTTTTTATTTAATTTGGCATTCAACAGCCATTTTTGATACATACATTGATATCGCAAAAACATGGTTATAAAGACACCTAAGAAAAATGCGAGAATAGGTATAAGATATTTAACCGTTTGAAAAGAGTCACCTTGAGCTATTGACATACCTAACTTGACGATATTTCCAGTTTGTGCATTTGCGAAAACATGATCTCTACAAACATAACTGTATGCATCTAAAAATCCTCCCACAATCGCTAATAAAGACGCTAATAAAAATGATTCAGACATCTGATCATTTTTTTCCATTTTCTTCACCTCCTTGTCACTATAATTCATCTCAAATAAAAAACATATCAATTTCCAAAAATAAAAAATACAAGCCTAAGACTTGTATCTTCTAAAATATTCTTGAGCAATAAGACTGGCAATAAACTGTAACTGATAAGGGTGACTGCCTTGATCTTGTAAAGATTGGAAAGTTAAAACTTCATCTACAAAATAAGGATATTCCTGTTGAGCACTTGTAATCATCCAGATTTTAGGAGCTTCTAATTTCTTTTGGAGAGCCCTTAAATTTTCATAATCAAAATAAGAACCTGTATAAGAAAAAACAATAATCAAATCATTTTCATCTGCACTTAAAATATGTTCCATCTGTTGAAAATAAGAAACATAAGAATCTACTTGTTTTCCTAACATTAATAAATCTGTCTGTAAATTCATAGCCGCTGTTTGTGCTTTTAATAAACCAAATATACCGACTTTTTGATAATGATATAAATCCTGACAAAGATGAATAAGTTGTTGTTGATTCAATGTTGATTGTACCATTTGAATACTTTCACAAACTTTTTGTCCATAATCATCTATTCGTTTTTGCATTGAAGAAGATTGTGACTGTTCTTCAAAATAAAAGTCAGGATCCGCTAATAATTCTTTAAGCTCAGCAAAGTCTTTCAATCCAATTTCTTTACAAAAACGAGAAATGGAACTCATCGCAACATGACAATCCTGAGCCAATTCTCTAATACTGACATCTTGCATCTGGTCAATATGTTCTAAAATATAAGTCGCTATTTGACTATTGGTTGAATCTTTCTTTTCTGTTGCGATAGTGCTTAAAAAAACAACGGGTAACTTTCCATAAATCATCCATATCACTCTCTTTCTATGATTTCCCTCCAGCAAAATTATACATCAATCTTTCTTTCATTTCAGTAGTATCTTTTCCTAATGCTTCAATGATTTGAAAAGCAAATGGATATGGCGTTGCTGGTCCTTGACTTGTGATAATATTTTGGTCATAGACAACAACACGATCTACAAAAATACCTCCATGTAATTTTTCTTGATACCCTGTATATCCAGTCACCTTTTTTCCATTAATAACCTGTGCATCAGATAAAACAATTGTCCCAGAACACATCGCCGCAATCATTTTATTTTGTTGATTAAAATATTGTACCATCTGAATCACTTCATCATTTTTTCTTAAATTCTCTCCACCAGGTCTACCTCCTGGTAATACCAGAACATCATAATCTTTAATTTCATCATTAAAAACTTTATCAGCTTTGACTTTTATATGATGCATCCCATCAACAAATTCTTCTCCAAAACCAAATGTATGACATTCTATATTGGCTCTTCTCAATAAATCTACAATGGTTAATGTTTCTCCTTCTTCATAACCTTGTGCCATCAATACTGCAACACGTTTCATATTATTCATCCTCCTTGACATCAAATGCATTGAAATAAACCATACGTTTTTTGACAGCCAAAGCATCCCCACCTAACAACTCCACTAACTTATATGCAAATGCATATGCTGTAGCGGGACCTCGACTTGTCACTAGATTTCCATCAATCACAACTTTATCCTCTAAATATGTTCCTTGATGAATTTTTTGATCATATCCCATATATGCTGTATATTTTTTATCTTTTAATAATCCAGCTTTTTCTAACACAATAGGCGCTGCACACATGGCACAGATATATTTTCCCTGATTGTTCATTTGATGCAAAATATCTATCACTTGATTGCAACTACGCATTGCATCTGCGCCACCATAACCTCCGGGTAAAACAACCATATCATAGTCAATGATATCTTCATTTAAAACTTGATCACATTGAACTTCTATATCATGACCACCTTTCACAACTTTTTCAAAACCGACCATATCACACTGGATTTGAGCTCTACGTAAAATATCAACAATCGTTAATGTTTCTCCTTCTTCAAATCCTGGCGCAACGATAACTGCTGCTTTTTTCATATATATCAACTTCCTTTCTAACCATACAATAACCTTCTTTTCTTTTATATCCAATTGATTTCCTAAAGCTGGAAATAAAAAAAGGACAAAATAAATTTTGTCCATGGCGATTAATCATCTTTGATGATTATCGCTTTTTTGTATTGTATAATCATCTTAGGTGGTGTTCTTATGATTGATCTCTCTACTCCTG
>NZ_NFLY01000088.1:0-2695 GCF_002161155.1 Massilimicrobiota sp. An105 | reverse complement strand
CGAGGCAGACCCTGAGTACGTCGGGGCACGAGGAATCCTGACGGAAGGATCGAGGACCATCTCGAAAGGCTAAATACTCCCTGGTGAGCGATAGTGAACCAGTACCGTGAGGGAAAGGTGAAAAGAACCCCGGGAGGGGAGTGAAATAGAACCTGAAACCATATGCTTACAAGAAGTCAGAGCCCGTTAAAGGGTGATGGCGTGCCTTTTGTAGAATGAGCCGGCGAGTTATGATATGGAGCGAGGTTAAGCAGGAGATGCGGAGCCGAAGCGAAAGCGAGTCTTAAGAGGGCGAAAGTTGCATGTCATAGACCCGAAACCGGGTGATCTAGCCATGATCAGGTTGAAGTCGGGGTAAGACCCGATGGAGGACCGAACCGACCCCCGTTGAAACGTTGGCGGATGAATTGTGGCTAGGGGTGAAATTCCAAACGAACCCGGAGATAGCTGGTTCTCCCCGAAATAGCTTTAGGGCTAGCGTCGCAGGAAGTGCCATGAAGGTAGAGCACTGAATATGTGATGGCCTCATCCCGAGGTACTGAGCATAATCAAACTCCGAATGTCATGGAGACGATGAGCGGCAGTCAGACCATGGGTGATAAGGTCCATGGTCAAGAGGGAAACAGCCCAGACCATCAGCTAAGGTCCCCAAATACATGCTAAGTGGAAAAGGATGTGGAGATGTACAGACAACCAGGAGGTTGGCTCAGAAGCAGCCATCCTTCAAAGAGTGCGTAACAGCTCACTGGTCGAATGACTCTGCGCCGAAAATTTACCGGGGCTAAGCATGATACCGAAGCTATGGATTTACGAAAGTAAGTGGTAGGGGAGCGTTCCAGACAGCGAGGAAGGATGATCGAAAGGACATCTGGAGCGTGTGGAAGAGAGAATGCCGGTGTGAGTAGCGGCACGTGGGTGAGAATCCCACGCACCGAAGACCCAAGGTTTCCAGAGGAAGGTTCGTCCGCTCTGGGTAAGTCGGGACCTAAGGCGAGGCCGAGAGGCGTAGCCGATGGACAACGGGTAGACATTCCCGTACCTGGCTGTGGGTGAAGGAGTGACGGAGACGGCTAGGCCAACCAGCGGCTGGAAGAGCTGGAGCAAGCGAGGTAGGGGTCATCCAGGCAAATCCGGATGGCATAACCCGAAGGCGTGACGCGGATGGAACATTGCGATAAGTACAGAAGAGGCCAAAGCCGGCTTCCAAGAAAAGCTTCTAGCAAAACTGCAGACAGCCCGTACCGAAAATGGACACACATGGGTGAGGAGAGAATCCTAAGGTGAGCGAGAGAACTATAGCTAAGGAACTCTGCAAAATGACTCCGTAACTTAGGGAGAAGGAGTGCTCAGTGGAAGCTGAGCCGCAGTGAAACGGCCCAAGCGACTGTTTACCAAAAACACAGCTCTCTGCGAAGACGCAAGTCGAAGTATAGGGGGTGACGCCTGCCCGGTGCTGGAAGGTTAAGGGGAGTGGTCAGCGAAAGCGAAGCCATGAACCGAAGCCCCAGTAAACGGCGGCCGTAACTATAACGGTCCTAAGGTAGCGAAATTCCTTGTCAGGTAAGTTCTGACCCGCACGAAAGGCGTAACGATTTGGGCGCTGTCTCGGCTGTAGACTCGGTGAAGTCTTAGTACCTGTGAAGATGCAGGTTACCCGCGACTAGACGGAAAGACCCCATGGAGCTTTACTGTAGCTTGATATTGGACTCTGATGCATGATGTACAGGATAGGTAGGAGGCAAGGATACGGATACGCCAGTATTCGAGGAGCCGACGTTGGGATACTACCCTTGATGCATTGGAGTTCTAACCGGACGACATGGAGCTGTCGACGGGACAGTGTCAGGTGGGCAGTTTGACTGGGGCGGTCGCCTCCCAAAGAGTAACGGAGGCGCCCAAAGATACCCTCAGCATGGATGGAAACCATGCGCAGAGTGCAAAGGCAAAAGGGTGTTTGACTGCGAGACAGACAAGTCGAGCAGGGACGAAAGTCGGGCTTAGTGATCCGGCGGCACCGAATGGAAGGGCCGTCGCTCAACGGATAAAAGCTACCCTGGGGATAACAGGCTGATCTCCCCCAAGAGTTCACATCGACGGGGAGGTTTGGCACCTCGATGTCGGCTCATCGCATCCTGGAGCTGAAGTCGGTTCCAAGGGTTGGGCTGTTCGCCCATTAAAGCGGTACGCGAGCTGGGTTCAGAACGTCGTGAGACAGTTCGGTCCCTATCTGTCGTGGGCGCAGGAAGTTTGAGGAGAGCTGCCCTCAGTACGAGAGGACCGGGGTGGACGGACCGATGGTGCACCAGTTGTCACGCCAGTGGCACAGCTGGGTAGCCAAGTCCGGAAGGGATAAACGCTGAAGGCATCTAAGCGTGAAGCCCCCTCCAAGATGAGACTTCCCATTCTTCGGAAGTAAGGTTCCTCCAAGACGAGGAGGTAGATAGGTCATGGGTGCAAGCATGGTGACATGCTGAGCTGAATGATACTAATAGACCGAGGGCTTAGCCGAAGTGGAAGAGAGAGGCTGTTCAGTTTTGAGCGTTCGTGCTCGAAGGGATCTGGTGGTGAAGGCGTGATGGAAACACCTGTACCCATGCCGAACACAGAAGTTAAGCATCACAGCGGCGAAGATAGTAGGCAACTGCGAAAATAGCACGCTGCCAGTCCATGTGAGGGAATAGTCATTCTATTCCCT
>NZ_NFLY01000087.1:0-2730 GCF_002161155.1 Massilimicrobiota sp. An105 | reverse complement strand
CCCTCGCATACTATCTAAGATAGGTTGTATTAACATATAAATGTAGCGCCGTATACGAGACCCGTACGTACGGTGCAATGAGAGGGGCGAAGATTAATTTCTTCCCTCTACTCTATTTTAATAATTGTAAATAAGTAATTCGTTTACTGCACTCCTTCCGTTTGATTCACAATTGATATTTCTTTTTGCTCTGACTACTCTCATATTATAGTCCTTATACAATTCACGAATGTATTCACAGTCTGAATTTGATTGAAGGAATCTGACACCTTTTTTGTCCAATTCATCACAAGCTTCTTTAAGTTCAGCTTGTCTTTCAGCATTGAATCCATCAGATGTATATCCAGCAAAGGCAGATGAATTTGATATAGGCATATAAGGTGGGTCCATATAGACAAAGCTTCCTTCGTTGGCATCATCTAGGATATTTTTGTAATCACCACTTCTGATTTCGATATTATTATCATTAAGGTATTTTGATATTTCTCTGATGGCTTTTTCATTTGTGATGTTTGGATTTTTGTATTTGCCATATGGTGTATTGAATTGTCCTGACTTGTTGACTCTGTATAATCCATTGTAGCATGTCTTGTTGAGATAGAGAGTTCTTGCTGCCTTTTCGATATCTGTCATGGCATTGTAGATGCTTTCGTCTCTGTCATATGCTCTTACCTTGTAGAAATAATCTGAAGAATTATTCTTTGAATGGTTTTCAAGAGCCTTGATTAATTCATCAGGGTTGTCTCTGATAACCTTGTATACATTCATAAGTTCTTCATTGCAGTCATTGATGACGGCCTTTTCTGGATGCGATCCGAATAGGACCGCACCTCCACCTAGAAAAGGTTCTATGTATTCTGTGTAATTGTCTGGAATCATTTCAGTGATTTCATCCAATAATTGTCTTTTTCCGCCTGCCCATTTTACCACAGGATTTAATTTTTGTTCTTGTTTCTTATTGTTCATTTATTACCTCCCTTCGTATTTGAATTTTTGAAATACGAAATTTACGTTTATATATTTTTCGTTTTATAGTCTTTATTAATCATTGATGTATTGTGATTCAGTAAATGGCTCATTGTATTCCATGATGTCCAAGACATCTTCGCAGCAGCACTCGATGAGTATTCTCATGCTGTAGTAGCTTGGGATGAAGGTGTATGCATATCTTCCTCCTGTCGAGCTCGCTCTGCATTTTGAATGTTCTTGGAAGAACTCTTTGAATTCTTCTGACTTTGAATCATCAATCGTGAAGGATACTCCTTCACGATTTTCTGAATCATCAGAGAAGATGACTGTATCACTCTCTTCGATATCTCCAACCATCTCTCTGTCGTAGTATTCCATCAAGTGAAGTTCATCTCCACATGACTCGCATCTGACTGTAATCTCTATTCCATAGTTGTCAGGTTGGAAGGTGTAAGAGAATTTTTCACCTGTGACTTCCCTTTCACAATCTTCATGCTTTTTCATAAATTCTTTAATTGCTTTGTTAAATCTTTTATCAATATTTAATGTATATTTCATATCTGTTACCTCCTGATTTATTTTTTATTATTCGTGAATGATAACCATCCCTTCATCTATAAGGAATTCGGCTGTCTCTGAACTAACAAGATTTATTTCTACGCCGTGACTTGATTCGAAGAATTCTTTTTCATATTTTCCATCGGCGAACAGTTGCGTTGCTTTTTCTTCCGCTTCCTCTTCGCTTTCGGCCATAATTCCTAAATTGATGACGAACGATTCTCTGATATTTACTACATATAATTTTTTCATTTTTTTACCTCCATATAATTGATATATTTTCGTCGTAGAAATTTTCTACAACCAAATTATATCATGGTATTTTAACAAAAATAGAAAGTTGACTATTTGTCAATTTTACAAAAAATCAATCAAAAAAAATAGTTTGGACCTCTTTGTAATGCAAAAAAACTGGGCAAAAAATATAACCAATTTTTTATTGATAACAACAAGTGTTTGTGAGAAGATTGTGAGAAGAAAAAAATGAAAAATACTAAAAACTAGTCAATAAAACTAATCAAAACTACACGGAAATATGCGGTTTTTAGTCATTTTAATGTTCATTATAGGGGTAGGGGCATAATCCCGCCGCCTCCACCAAAGAAAACAATAACCGCTAAAAACATTGATTTTAAGCGGTTTTTTTATATTTTTGAACAAAAAATTATATCAAATAGCCACTGTTAGCCATTTTTTGATATTTTAAAAAAGTAAAAGATATCAAAATATAATATTGAGAAATGATATCGATTGATTCATGTTAATAATTTTCGATTAAATGTGTGTATGTAGGCTATGAAAATTCTAGTATAGTATTTGATATCATGTAAGAAACATATTATTCGTATAAATAATATAGTAATTTATTGAAAGTTCATAAGATTATTTGAGATATAATTTTATACTATATGTATAAAAAAGAAGAATAAAGTTATTTAAAGTTGTATTAATAAAGTTAAACAAAAAGAAATATTTTATATTTTAATAGTGGTTATAAAAAATTTTAAACTATAAAATATCATTTTTTGTTGATTATAAAAAGGAAAATTGAATTTATAGTGTTTCCTTTGTCTAACTATGAATAAAAAAAACGAAAAAAAGTAAAAAAAAGACTTGCAAAGGCAAGGGATAGATGGTATTATAGATGAGCACTCGACGAGAGGGCACAGGGACATTGAAAACTGAACAGTAAACACGTCAATA
>NZ_NFLY01000086.1:0-2799 GCF_002161155.1 Massilimicrobiota sp. An105 | reverse complement strand
TTAGAATACAATCAAATCGCAAAACGAAAACTCACTTAGAAATGGAGAGCCGTATGCATTGAAAGGTGCCCGTACGGTTCGGGAAGGGGCGAGGTCTTCTAGACTTCGCCTATTTCATAGTTAAATATCGCTAACTATAAGTTTAAACCTCTTTTCTCTTATTGTAAATACAATCAAATAAAAAAATAAAAAATCAGAACAAATCTGATTTTTTATGTGTTGTCTTTGTGTGTTAAGAGATTGGTTTTGACAACATGAGATAGTGAGAATTATTCGAAATAAGGTATACCTTTATTTCAACTATTGCATAAACAGAACTGACACTAAGATGACTTACACAATAGCCACTATTATTTTAACAAAAATAACATATATAAAAATCATTTCGATATGAAATTTATATTAATTTTATGTAAAATATAAATAAAAAAGTCCACAATAACATGCAGACTTTTATTTTCTACTGGTCTCCCCGCACGGGATCGAACCGTGGACCCTCTGATTAAGAGTCAGATGCTCTGCCAGCTGAGCTACGGAGAGATAATCGACTTATATATAATACACTAAAGCTTATAAAAAATCAAGATATTTAAATGGAATATTTACATAATATTTGATATAATGTTACACATAAAGGTGGTGAAATAATGTATAAGCAATCTATTCAAGATATTCAATTAGTAATCATTCCTTTAGATGGTACTATTTTTAACCTCAATCGATATAGATATAATTACACCCACCATTTTTGTGAAAGTCATCATCTTGATTATTCACTCGATGATTTTTATCATCACCTTTGTAATATGTATGAAATGTATAATGATACCCCAGTTGCTAAAATTATGAACGAGGGACTTTATAATGCTAAAATAGAAAGAGAAATGATGCAGTATCTTACATATAAAGGACTCAAACCTAAAGAAGGATTTTTAGAACTGATAGAATATCTACGTCAAAAGAACATTCCTATTGCAATTATATCTACTCATCGTCAAAAAGATGCCAAAACATATCTTTCTATGTGTCATCTTGATCAGAAAGTTCATTATATTATTGGTAGTGATATGGTCAGCATGCCTCTTCCTGCCACGGAAATTCTTGAAAATATAACTGAACATTTTCATATCAAACCTGAAAACACTTTAGTCATTTCTTCTTTTGAAGCTCTTAATAAAGCAAGTTGTCAATTACATATGAATGTCATTTTCTGTGAAGATTTAAAACCAGCTGGAACATATGAAAAAGAAACGTCTTATCAGACCTGTCATAATCTTTTTGAAGTTTTAAATGTGCTTTTATTTGATCGTTATAATGAAATGGATATGTATTCTGCTTTACTTGGAATGCATAAACATATGTCTAAGCAAGAATTAGAACAAGTCAAAGATAAATGGCAAAAGGACTATCCTGATGATTCACAGTTAAATCAAATTGTGAATCAAACCTATGCATATCATTTATCCCATCTTAATGAACCTGTTGTTAAGGATGGGAGTGTTTATATGCAAAAGACACGTCCTAGAAAAACATTTCAATTTGATGATGAAAATGAACAAAAAGATTTCTTTCAGGAATCTACACCTCTAGAAAAAAAAGAAGAAGACACTTCATCTACAAAAAAACAAACTTTTTCTTCATTAAATAAACAGGAAGAAGAGGAACTCACTGCTCTACTTTCACAAATCAATTATAAAAATCATTCTCCTGTTATTCATGAAGAACAAACAGATGAATCTCAAATTGATATCACAGATGATGAAGAAGATAGTGATACATCTTTTTCGTGGTTAAATCTTGTTTTTAATTTTATTTATATTGTTGCAACTTCATTTTTGATTATTTTTGTAGGAATTATTGTTTATATTGCTTTTATTCCTCAATTTGAAAATGATCAGGGGTTCTTCCATATTTTAGCTCTTCTATTTCAAGGATATTATAGTATAATAGAGGCCTGCTTTAAGGTATTCTTTAACAGTTTACATACTATTATACCTATGATACCATCCTACCAGGATTACCTTATGCATAATCAGATGTTTTCTTTAGATGGTGTTCAACTTTTCAATATTTTTATTTTTCAGATTATTCTTATTAGTTTTATCAAAATCATTATTTATATTTTAAGGAGAGATTCCGATAATGAAGACTATTCTTAATCAAATCCATCGTTTGGATTTACGTGTATCTTTTTTCATGATCAGTTTGTATCACCATCATGTACTTAACCGCATTATGAAGTTCATCAGTTCATGTGGTGATTTTGGTATTATATGGCTTATTATTATTTTATTAACCAATGTAATTCCTGCAGCCCGTTCCATGTCTATTCATATGCTGATGGCATTGATTGTTTCTGCGCTTATTGGACAAATTTCTATCAAATCTCTTATCAAAAGAAAACGTCCATGTCATCTGTATCCCGAAGTTCAATTACTTGTTCCAACTCCAAATGACTCATCATTTCCTTCTAGCCACACAACCTCTTCTTTTGCATGTAGCACTATTCTTTTTCTTTTCTTCCCTACATATGGTCTTTTCGCTTATCTTTTTGCCTTGCTTATTGGTTTATCTAGAATTTATTTATTTGTCCATTTTTTGAGTGATGTTATTTGTGGTATGATTTTAGGAATCAGTATTGGAATTCTTATTTATTTGATATAGGCAACCCTTTGGGGTTGCTCAATGGAGTCAACTTAGTATATTAGACTAGGTGACTCTTTTTTTATTTCTGTAATTCTTGTGGTATGACTATATGCACTCTTTATTATTATGCAAAAAAAGCGCATAAAGCCCCTG
>NZ_NFLY01000085.1:0-2825 GCF_002161155.1 Massilimicrobiota sp. An105 | reverse complement strand
ACACAAAAGAAAAAATAATAAAATAATTTTTAAATAAAAAAAGCCCATAAAATGGACTTAATTTAAATTTTTCAAAAAAGATTACAAAAGAAACATGGTGCTAACTGCCAAAGACGGGTAACAATTTGAATTCTATATGATATATACTTTTTTTATAGTATAATATAAGCATATACAATGTGTTTTTTTAGGATTGGAGTGATAGTATGCGTAGATTAGTTAGAAATATTAAAGTATTGAATGTTGGACAGGGAGATTGTGTTGTTTTTAATGGCTTGTATGATGGAGACAAAAATGCAAAAATGACTATATATATTGATTTAGGCCCTGGAAATGTAGATATAACAAAAGAAGCAAAATATAATGATATTGATATATTCTTAACTCATCATCATGATGATCATATGGGTGGTTTGAGATATTTTATTGGTTCTCAATTTCATCGTATCAACAATATCTATATTCCTGATTATCGAGATGAACTAACTTTAGTCGCAAAAGCAATATTGAATTTAAAAGGAATCAGAAGTGCAAAGGATTGCATAGAATTTATTAATGAATTAAATGATATCGTTAATAACTATAATTTTTTAGTGAGTCTATCAAAAAGTAGGCATATACAGGTCTGTCATCAGGATGATATTTTTTATGGCTGTATGAGATGTTTGAATCCACCTCAATATCTTGATGTATATAAATGGATTCAAGAATGTGATGGAAATGAATTGAAAGAGATGTTTTATACTTTATTTGAAAAAGAGTTTGCTGACCAATTCAATGAATATATTTTTGGTAATTCAAATGTATTTGATGAAGAATATCAAATTTTAGATGAAAATAGATTATTTGATTATGAAGATGATAATGATATATCAAGGAAAAATTATGTAGTAGATTTTATTATGAGAAATAGAGAGCTATTAATGGCTTTTCATCATAAGCCAACAAGGAAACGTTTATCTAAGATATATCGTCAATATACTAAATGTTGTCATGAGACATGTCTTGTGGTTCGATATCAAGAAGAAGATTTTAGCTTCTTATTAACTGGGGATGCCAGCAAGAAAGTATTCAAACGTTTGATAAGTAATAATGAATTGATATATTCTCAGTATTTAAAAGTTCCTCATCATGGCAGCAAGAATAATCTCACAAGTAAAATATTATCATGTATTAATCCTGAGGTTGCTATTATTTCGCATGGTAATGGTCGTTTTGGTAAAGCGAAAGATTCTCATCCAAATCAAGAAATATTGGATATGTTGATAAAAAACAAAACAAAGATTCTTATTACAAATGATGTGATAAAGGATGGAAAAATAATCATGAAAAAGAAAAATCATTGTAGTGATGGATATATAGAAATTAAATAATGGAATAGGATTAAAAAGATGAAGAGAATATTAATGATTGGCAATGGATTTGATATAGCTCATGGATTATATACAAAGTATATTAATTTTTATGATTTTTGTATGGTGTTTCACAACAAAGATGTTGAGGATATTGATGAGTCTTTTAGAGAACGTATTTATCATGAATTTATTAAATGTGGCTTTAAAAAATCAGCAGTGAATGTGATTTTAAAAGAAAATATTATTAGTGATGAATTATTGAGAAAAATGATTGATATTTGTAAGAATAATTATTGGTTAAATTGTATTCAAAAAAGGCAGTTTTTAAAAGATCCACATTGGTGCGATATTGAAGGAATTATTGCACATGAAATTGCGAAAATAGTGTATATATCTAAACATTATAAGAATAAACATATGCGTTCAATAAGGGGAAAAGAGGAAAATGATGAAATTGTGAATATGTTTATTTATATTGGTTCTCATTCAAAAAAAGCAAGTTTACGGTTGGCTATTGGTGAAATAAAAGAAAAATTATTATTAGATCTTAATGAATTAACATGGTTGCTTGGTTGTTATTTATCAAAGTTCTTAAATCATACAAAAACAAGGTATGAATTTTTTAAGAGTTTAAATATTGATTATGTTATTAACTTTAATTACACGGATACATATAGTAAATTATATAATAAGAATATTCCAACACATTTTATTCATGGAAATGTTCAAAAGAATATTGATGAACAATTTCAGATGGTTTTTGGTATAGGTGATAAAATTAATGATGCTGAAGATAATTATGAATTTATTGAATTTCAAAAATATTATCAAAGGATTATTTATAAAACTGGAAATGAATATATAGAATGGCTCAGTCATAAAGAAGAAATCATAGAAATTATTATATTTGGTCATTCTATTAATGAAGTAGATGGAGATATTATTAAAAAAATATCTTTAAGAGATAAAACAAGAATATATATTTATTATTATGATCAGGAGGCATTAAATAGCATAGTCGCCAATTTAACAAAAATATTGGGTAAAGACATAATGATTGATTATACAAATATTAATAAAATACAATTTAGAGAAAATAATTTAAAAGATGAATTTATAGTCAAAGATAAACAGAAAGCGGAACAGATAAGTAGTATGACTATAAAATAATAAATAGAATATACAATAATTTACTATTCATTTAAGTTAATATTTTTTAGTGATGTTGAATTAAATGAAATATTTTTATTGGAGATCAATTTTTCAAATGACTTTACTTAAAATAACAATTATTTTAATTATAAAAAATGTATGGCAGATATTTTTATTGTATAAATCAGTAAATGTATAGTACCTGACTTTGGTATCCAGCATTAAAACATAGTGATAGTTTAACTGAAAACAGTAGTAATCTTTTAATTGATCACTACTGTTTTTTTATACTTTATAGTTGAATATTTGCTTTATCTG
>NZ_NFLY01000084.1:0-3122 GCF_002161155.1 Massilimicrobiota sp. An105 | reverse complement strand
AGAAGGAATACCCACTATTATTATAAAAGTTTGCAGAATTAAATTCTATCATTGGATTTGTAAAATTAAATTCCATATAAATTGATTTAGGGATGGAATTTAGTTTTTCAATTTACGAAGAATTATTATACACTATTTTTTTATGAAATACATCTTTTCATCTACCAAAAATATGTTAAAATATCCTAGAAAGAAGGGATATTATGTTTTTTAGACTTCATGTTATTATTTCAAGTGAAAATGAAAAAGATGAAAAACTGATTAAAGATTTACTTTACCAAATAAGACCAACATTGTCTATTTCACCTGCTAGAGAATATGCTGGTCTTAAAGATCATAGTGAATTTTATGCAACAGACGATATCACACCAGATCAAGTTCAACCCTTATTAGATCAATTGAATAATGATTGGGATGGTGCTCAGGATGATTGTATCTGTTATGGATTTAACACAAAGATGTTTCATGAACTGGTTTATTATTTAGGATTTACTTTATTTGAATAAAAAGTTTTAGGTACTTTTTTTAATGACCTAAAACTTTTTTATATTTATAAAAGAATGTCTCCGTTACTTTCAATAATCTCTTTATAGCGATAATAAGAATTTTTGATATGACGTTCTAGAGTTCCATGACCATCATTAAAACGATCAACATAAACAAAACCATAACGTTTTTTCATTTCACCAGTACCCGCTGATACAACATCAATAGGTCCCCAATAAAGATATCCCATCACTTCTACACCATCAAGGATTGCTTCATGTACATATTTTAAATGATCTTCAACATATTTCATTCTAAAAGCATCATCAATATGTCCATTTTCATCAAGATTTTCATCTAAACCAATACCATTTTCAACAATAAATAATGGCAAATGATAACGATCATATAAAACATTTAATACATAACGAATACCTTGAGGATCAATTGGCCATGACCAAGGCTTTGGTGAACATCCTTCAAGATATGGATTTTCTTTTCCAGTCAATCCGCCAGTATCCCCATGAACATCACTTTCTTTATCGTAAGTTGAAGAACGATAATAACTAAAAGAGAAAAATTCAACTGTATTTTCTTTCATTAATTGAAGTTCCTGATGATCCATCACTGGTTCAAAATGATGTTCATTCCATACACGTTTAACATAACCTGGAATCTCACCAAAACAGAAAGCATCTCCAAAATAGAAATTAGACATTCTTACAGTATCAAATGCACCCCATACATTATCAGGATCACAGTTATATGGATAAGTTGCTACTGATGAACATGTTAACATGCATCCTACTTTGGCTTGTGGATCCACTTCATGACAAAGTTTCACTGTCCAGGCATTGGCTACACATAAATGATAATAAGCCTGCCATTTATCTTCAAATGTTGTTGATCCAATTGGATCTTCAGGATTTTCTGGATTTAATGTCAAAACGCCTCCTGCAACTAAAGGATTACGCATCATATTATTCACTTCATTAAAAGTCAACCAATATTTCACTTTCCCTTTATAACGCTCAAAGACAGTTGTCACATAACGCTTCCAAAAATCAATCAAACGATGATCACGCCATCCTCCATATTCTGTAATAAGATGTAATGGTGTTTCATAATGACTTAATGTAATAACTGGTTCCATATGCAACTCTAACATCTTATCAATTAAGCGATCATAAAATGCCAAACCTTTTTCATTAGGCTCTTCTTCATCACCATTAGGAAAAATTCTACCCCAGGCAATAGAAGTTCTAAAACAATTAAATCCCATTCCAGCCATTAACTCTAAATCTTCTTCATAACGATGATAAAAATCAATAGCCTCATGACTTAAATAAACCTTATTGGGATCTAGACACATTTCATATTTTTGCTTATCTTGATTCCATTTTAAACCAGGGTCTTTAGATCCAATACCAACCATGACATCAGTCACATTAGGAGCCTTTCCATCTTCTAGCCATGCTCCTTCACATTGGTTTGCAGCAACTGCTCCTCCCCATAAAAAATTTTTAGGAAAACTCATTTTATATACCTCCTCTATGAAAAATATTTTACACCTTTTTCAATTGACGATAATCATAATTTCATAAAAAGAAAATACCGAAATTAATCGGTATTACATAGAAAGAATTTCTACTCCTGTATCCGTCACTAAAAGTGTATGTTCCCATTGGGCTGATAATGAGCCATCATCTGTATAAGCTGTCCAATCATTAGAGCCTATATGAATAAAGCGCTCTCCTGCATTAATCATCGGTTCAATTGTTATCACCATACCTGGCACAAGCACAGTTGTAGGACAATGTGGATCAAAGTGAAGTACATAAGGATCTTCATGCATAGATAAACCGACACCATGTCCACAAAACTCTCTGACAACACTATATCCATATTGATGTGCATGCGTTTCAATAGCTCTACCAATATCACTAATGGTACTTTTGAATGGTTGAATAGATTCTATCCCCTTATATAAGCATTCACGTGTAACTGCAACCAGCTGTTTAGCTTCATCACTGACATTGCCGATCATGAACATACGTGAGGCATCAGCATAATATCCTTTATAACATGTCGTTGCATCAACATTAATAATATCTCCATCCTTTAATATCACATCATCACTAGGAATCCCATGACAGACTTCATCATTAACAGATGTACAAATACTTTTAGGATAGCCTTCATAATGAAGATCAGCTGAAGAAGCATCATGACTATTTAAATATTCAACAGTCATATCATCTATCTGCTGAGTTGTCATCCCTGCACAAATATGTTCTTCAATATAATCTAATAACCCATTATTCACAATGGCAGCCTGTCTGATTCCTTCTATTTGCTTATCATTTTTAATCATTGCACGTTTTGGAATAACATATCCCTGTTTTTTTAAATATTGCAGTCTTCCATCAAATTTTTCATGACATTTTTTATATTTTTTATGACTCCCACACCAACATTCATCATTTCCAAATCTTTTCATATCATTTCCTTCTTTCAGTGCGCACGTTCTTGCGCTTAATATATATTTCTTTTGAAATCATCGCTCCTGCAATGCGATGTAAAGCAACCGACTTACCTCGCGGGGATAACCCAACGGGGACCAAAGCATGTCGGTA
>NZ_NFLY01000083.1:0-3139 GCF_002161155.1 Massilimicrobiota sp. An105 | reverse complement strand
TCCACCTATAGATCATCCCTGGAAACAGTCTTCCTACTTAAATTTTCTTGCAAAACAAAAGCACCGATCTGGTGCTAATGTTTAAAATTTTTTAGGACATTTTCAAATTTGCTTGACACAAAATAAACATAATTTAACAAAAACTAAACAAAAAGAGGCATCAGAAGACACCCCTTTCATTAATTTTATTCACTTTGTTCAACACTTATTTTTTCACCATTCATCATTTGTTTAATAAGTGATGCACATTCATTTACACTGTTTTCATTAGGAATCATATAGTATAGTTTATTGTTAGGCATATAAGCTCCACCTGTCATCATTTGACCATTTCCTGTTAATTGAATTTGATATATATCCCATGCTGCCATATCATTCAACTGCATTTTAATTAAGTCAGTAATCTCTCCAGCAGACATATTTGTTTCAAATGAACCTTCAATAGAACTTAATACACTTGAATAATTTGTTAAAATTGCAGGTGACATAGCTTTCTTTAACATACCTGTTAAAACACGTTGCTGATTTTTAACACGGTCATTATCACCACCAGATAAACCATAACGTTCTCTTACAAATCCTAATGCTTTATCTCCATCCATTTCATTGTTTCCTTTATGAATCTGATAACCACCATGTAATGTTGTAAAGGCAACAGGAGAATAAACTGTAATTCCTCCTAAAGCATCAACCATTTCAATCAGTGATGTAAAATTCACTCTTGCATAATAGTTAATATCAATGCCCATAAAGTTTTCAATTGTTGATACTGAATTTTCAACTCCACCTAATCCAGCATGTGTTAATTTATCTTTTTTTCCTTTATTTGTTAATGTAACATAATAATCTCTTGGAATACTTGTCATTAAAATTTGTTTTGTTTCAGGATTGACTGTCACTAACATATTTACATCACTACGTGAAACCGTTGAAACTGGTCCTGTCGTATCAATTCCACTAATAAATATCGTAAAGACTTCTTTTGTAACATTGACATTTTTAGAAATATCTTTTGTCTGTTCTACAATATCATAAGACCAAATGATTCTTGTATCATTTTTAAACGTATCATGTTCTTCTTCCAGCATACCATAGTTTGCTTCATTAATATATATAGCTTTTGTTTTTCCATCATACAAATCATTAGCCATATCTACATAACTTGATGCGTTATTAACCTGAATAGTTGATTCTTCTTTATTTAATGCTTCAATAGCTTTACTCATGTATTTCGCATTATCTTCATCATCTAGATTTGCTTCAATTGTTTGATTTTTCAAATCTGAAACTTCTTTATAATTACTATCTTTCATTACTACAAGAGAAATTCTCGTTGTTTTTGTATTTGCTCCAGAAATAGCATCAATAACTGAATTTCCTTGAGCGATATATAAAGATCCAATCATTAAGAAAACTGATAATAATAAACTAATAACTTTTCCAATAATATTTCTAATTTTTCCTTTACCAGTAGTCTTTGATGGCTTCATCAATAAAAATGATATTAAAGCCAATAAAACAACAATACCTATCAACACCATTGTATATAATAATGGTAAAGCATTGAGTTTAAAAACAAGTATAATCAATAATAAAGAAGCAACAACTTGTATTCCTAAAATGACTTTCCATGATGTTATTTTAGAAATAAAACTTTCCTTTGTATGTTTTGCCATTCTATCCCTCTTTTCTTCATCTTTCACATGGTAGCATATTCATGTGAACTTTTCAAGAATCTGTCAATTTTTAAAACAATTTATACTTCACCATTTCAGCTTTTTTCATTTCAAAAGATGAATGAACATATGTATTTAAAGTAATTGTTACAGACGAATGTCCTAATATCTCACTTAAACTTTTCACATCAATTTGACATTGAACGCATTTTGTCGCAAAAGTATGTCTTAAAATATGAAACTTATAATCTTGAATATTAAGAAATGCAAGTGTCTTTTTAAAATAATATTAATAACTACGTGGATCTAAATATTTATTTGTTCCAGTTAATATATATCCAGAACGTTGTTGTCTATCTAATAAAAAATGATAAAGCTGAGGATGTATGGGTATGAAACGCTTAGAATGTACTGTTTTTGGTGTCCCAATAATAGTATAGCTTTTTCCTTTTTCATTAATTCTGTGAATTGTCTTATTGATCTCAATTCTTCTATTTTCTAAATCTATATCATCCCATGTTAAAGCACATATTTCTCCTAATCTTATTCCTGTATATAAGCAATATTTTTTTGTATTACTTTTGTACTTCAACCAAATTAAACTTAATTCTTGAGAACTCATACTCACTTTTCTTTCTCCCCTTTTTATCATCATATTCTTTCTATTTCGTAGAGTATATTCATTTAGAAATGGGAGAGTACATAAAAATATTGTTGAATGCCAAATTAAATAAAAAGAAAAATAAAGAAAATAGTCAAAATAAAAGAAAAAGTCTTATCAAAGTGAATGAATAAGAAATAATCACTTTAAATGATAAGACTATTTTAGTATGATAATAGCTGGAAAGGAAAACGCGAACAGAAGCTATGAAGAAATCAGGCAAATTCGACAGGAACAGTCAAAACCACTGGTTGATGATTTCTTTGAAGATGTCAGGGAATGTGCAAAAGTTGCAGTGGATAAAACAAAGTTAAGTGAAGCACTAAAATACAGCATCAACCAGGAAGAAAAACTAAGAGTCTACCTTGAATGAATATTTCAGCTTGCTGACGACACCATGTTAATGAAGTGACGACAATGTCTCAGTGAAATTGACGACACATTATTTTATGCCGAGAAAATTCATTGATTTAGAAGATTTATAAATTTAATGATTTGTTTTGGTGAAATTGCTTTATCAATTTCGACAAAATATAAAAAATTTATAAATCTAGTATCTGAATCAATGAAGGAATTGGAATAAATATATGTCGTCATTTTGATTAACACAGTGCGTACATGACACTGAAATATTCACCTTGAAGATGGGAGAATAGAGATATCAAACAACCGAGCAGAAAATACGATACGCCCATTCTGTGTAGGCAGACGCAACTGGCTGTTTACCAATACGGTTCAGGGAGCACAGACAAGCGCTGCCTTATATTCACTTATAGAAACTGCAAAGCTAAACAATCTCAAT
>NZ_NFLY01000082.1:0-3368 GCF_002161155.1 Massilimicrobiota sp. An105 | reverse complement strand
CCATTATAATCGGAAAGGTGATTGTTTTGTATAACTTTTCTCTCTCTACCCGCATAGCAGGTAGTTTTTTGTTTCGTACATTTCATGTACTCAACTGACTAAAGTCAAAAGCATTAAATCAAAAAGCGAGTCATTCAACTCGCTTATCTTGATTTTTCTTCAATTTGTTTTAAGACCATATCTACAAATTCATCTAATGATACAGTAATCTGTTTTTGTTCACCATATTGACGATAAGTCACAGTTCTTTCATCTCTTTCTTTATCACCTAAGACTAGCTGATATGGAATCTTCTTCATCTGTGCTTCACGAATACGATAACCTAATTTTTCTTCACGATCATCTAATTCCACACGAATTCCTTTGTCTTCTAGAAGTTTATAGACTTCTTTTGAATATTCTAAATGATATTCATTTTTAACTGGAATCACTTTGACTTGTGTTGGTGCTAACCATAATGGGAATGCCCCTGCAAAGTGTTCAATCAAAATACCAATAAATCTTTCAATAGAACCAAAGATCACACGATGTAACATAACTGGTCTCACTTTTTCACCATTATGATCCACATATGTTAAATCAAATCTTTCTGGTAAGTTCATATCTAATTGGATTGTTCCACATTGCCAAACTCTTCCTAAAGAATCTCTGACATGGAAGTCAAGTTTTGGACCATAGAAAGCCCCATCTCCAGGATTGACTTTAAAGTCTTTTCCAGCTGCCTGACATGCTGCTGCTAAGGCTGCTTCACTCTTTTCCCAGATTTCTAAATCTCCAATATATTTTTCTTCTGGACGAGTTGATAATTCAATATCATATGGTAAGCCTAAATTAGAATAAACACGATCAATAAATGAAATCAAACGTACAACTTCACTTTCAATCTGATCAGGTGTCATAAAGATATGTGCATCGTCCTGTGTAAAAGTACGTACTCTAAATAAACCATTTAAAGCACCACTGGCTTCATGTCTATGCACTTGTCCAAGTTCTCCCATACGAAGTGGTAAATCTTTATAAGAATGTAAACCATTTTTATAAACAAGCATACTTCCTGGACAGTTCATTGGTTTAATCGCAAATTCACGCTCATCAATTTCACTTGTATACATATTTTCTTTATAGTTATCCCAATGTCCTGAAGTTTCCCATAACTCTCTTGACATCATGATTGGTGTTTTAATGAACTGATATCCTTCTTTGGCATGTTCTTCATACCAGTATTGTTCTAATGTATTTCTTAATAACATCCCATGTGGTAAGAAAAATGGCATACCTGGTGCATATTCACTCATCATAAATAAATCAAGTTCTCTTCCTAATTTTTTATGATCTCTTTTTTTAGCTTCTTCTAAAAAGTCTAAATGTTCCTGTAACTCTTCAGCTGTTGGGAAACAAACACCATAAATTCTTTGTAGAACTTTATTGTTTTTATCACCTTTCCAGTAAGCTCCAGAATGTTTTAATAATTTAAAATTCTTACATAATTTGACAGTTTCTACATGTGGACCTCTACATAAATCGACGAAGTCTCCTTGACGATAACATGTAATATGTCCATCTTCTAAACCTTGAATTAAATCTAACTTATAAGGATCATCTTTAAACATGTCTAAAGCTTCTTCCTTAGAAATGTCTTCTCTGATAATTCTTTTTCCATCTTTACAGATTTTCTTCATTTCTTTTTCAATTTTAGGTAAATCATCATCAGTAATCACCTGATCACCTAAATCAATATCATAGTAGAATCCTTCGCTCACAACTGGTCCAACCCAGAATTTAGCTTGAGGATATAAATGCTTAACTGCCTGTGCCATCACATGTGCACATGAATGATTTAAAGTATTTAAAGCTTCTTCATTAATAAAATCTCTCATTATTTCTTTCCTCCTATCCAAAATCTTAAAATATCATCATATTGATTTTCAAAAACACCACCACATTTTTCAATGGTCTTTCTTGAAGCCACATTATCTTGATGACAAGTGATTAATACGGGTTCAATTTCCCATTGTTGACAAAATTGAAGTGCCTGTTTCAACATATCTGTCGCATATCCCTGCCTACGATAATCGGGATGAATGGAATAGCCAATATGTCCACCATGTTTGAATAAAGCCTCATTTAAGCAATGACGGATATGAATACAACCAATCACTTGATTATTGACAACATATAAAAACTCTGTCCCTGGAACAAAACCATCTTCTAATTCAATGCCTAAATGATTCTTCTTTTCTCTTGAAATCCATTCCTGATAACTTGAACAGCTTTCAAAAGAACCTGCACCATTGACACCAAAAGGATTATGATCATCTTTCATAGCTTGAATCAATGCTTTCATTGATTCTTCATGATGATAATCAGGAAATTCTAAATGTCCTTTTTCCATATCTGCCCCCCCTTAATAAAAAAGAGATTTCATCCAAAGGACGAAATCTCGTGGTACCACCTTTATTCATTATCTATCAGATAACCTCAAAACTTTAACGCAGTTCTACGACAATCTCTTTCGAGTGTAGCCTATTAGGGAGTATTTCTATAAGCTATCAAAGATTTTCACCAACCATCTTTTCTCTAAACAATCACTTATAAAAACATATCCTAAATCATTGCTTGTAAAGTTATTTTACATCATTATTCTCATTTGTCAAGATATCTGTATCTTTTGTTTTTTTCATTTCATAATATTCAATAATTTCTGCAAATCCATAGATGATTAATGAAAGCAAAAAGGAGATAAAACAAGACCACAACATCATCAGCATGGATTCTACTCCCATTAGCTCTCCAGTATTTAAATAAGATGTATTCATCGCTATTGTATATCCTTGTTGTAAGATACTCCCAACTAAGAAAATATATGCACATACTTTTAAAATTTTAGATACTTTATAAGTCACGTTTTGTACCCCCCCCCTGTCATTTTTTGAGTTTATAAAATATTCTTATTTTCATATAATTTCACTATATAGCTACAGCCATAAATCAATAATGACACAATGAATGCAAAGACAATATCTTTTGAAAAACTGAATAAATTTTCAATTGACAATATATATTGTAATCGAAAAATGAGTGATTTCATTGTATAGAAAATCATAAATAAATAGGAACAAATCTTCAGTTTATCTCCTGCTTGATGAAACATATTTCAGCATACCTTTCTCTTTATTTCTTTTCTATATTTAAAATATCATATTTTTGTGTATAAAATATGAAAAAATCTCTAAAATGTAAATTTTACATAAAATCTAACCCTAGATAAATGTTGGTAACTATATTTAAAATATATTGATTATATGGTCTTAAATGAAAATTCAGTTGTAAAGTCACTATATCTTAGCTCACACATGGAGTTCATGATC
>NZ_NFLY01000081.1:0-3528 GCF_002161155.1 Massilimicrobiota sp. An105 | reverse complement strand
AAGGAGAAAGAAGAAAAGGAAAAATTGCTTCTCAATTAAAAAGATATGCACATGAAAAAAACAAATTTTGAGCGATATAGGGATATTGCGCCCAAAAACAGGGAAAACAGAAGAAAAATTAACAAAAATATTACATCTTGAAATCAGAAGAAGAGAAAAGATGTTTTTTTATTGCCTAAAAACAGAAAAAGAAAAGAGCTGAAACAAAATCAACTCTTTAAAAAGTTATTTCGTTACAGCCCCACCATAAATTTAAATTGACATGCATCTCTTTTAACACTGATGCAATACTTGTTGCATCTATGATATTCTCTAATACCTTACATAGCTTTTCTAGATTCCAGTAATAATCATGCAACTCTGCCAGTCCACAACCCTTGTCAATTTCAGGAAAGCATATCCAATTCCCATTGCTTCCCATGCCCAGGTATGATTTTAATTTTGTTCCCTGGCAGTAAACTGTAAATTCTACATAATTCTCACAACACCATATATCGCTGACTTTTGTATTCCATGTTTTTGTTTTATATGTGCACGTACATTCAAATGACTCTATTTTCTTTTTCATGTCTAATTCATATCCACTTCATTAACAGCCATCATGACAATTTCGTTATTGATATCTCTTATTTGTCTATTGGCTCCTATAATGAGGCATTGAGTAAGAAGATTGTTTAATTTTCTTATCGATCCCTGACAGCTGTTTCCCAGAGCGGTCATTGCATCTTCTGTAAATAATGGAACATTTAATCCGGCAGCTTTTAATTTTGATTCGACATATGATTTGATTTCCTGTGGCTCTAGTCCAATGATCTGATACTGAATCGTGATCCTTTGTCTTATGGCCTCATAGGAATTGTATTTAAGCGTATTGACAAGCGTTGGCAATCCCGCAAGTATAAGGACACAGTGATTTTTTGAATCCATATCAAAATTCATGAGAAGCTTGATATCATTAAGTATTTCGCTTCTTAGATATTGTGCTTCATCCAGGATGATGATTGGAATAATTCTTTTTTCACTGTTCATCCTTTTAAGATATTCCTGAATATTCATAAAATTATCTATCTTGCTTGATCCTACCTCCAACCCAAGAGATCCTGCAAGATATCTATAAAACTGGATCGTTGTCAGAGTTGACATAGGCATATACACAACCTGATAAAGTGAGGGATTCAATGAGGAGACAAACTGTCTCAAGGCATAAGTTTTACCTACACCTGGTCGCCCTGTAAAAACGCCAATACCTTTTGTCTGACACAGGTAGGCAAGACGCCCCTGCATTTCCTTAAAATCAATTGTTTCTACGGTTGTATCTGTCACATCCTTTTGAAATGGGTTATAACTTAATCCATAAAATAATTTCATATCCATATTTATTCATCCTTTCCCTGAGAAAACAGAGGGGCCTGTCTTTTGATCTGACTATTTTCTACTCTATTGACCCTATATATTTCTTTTAGTGTTCCATCGCTGCTTTGAAGATAAATATGCTTCATGTCTGGAATATAACGAATGATGACTCTTTTGCCTATATGATTCTGGGAAGTTTCATACGATTCACCATTAATTCTTACAAGTGCATCATTGCCTACCTTTCTTTCAACGGTATGCATAAATGCCTGGCTGATAATACGATCATCCTTTCTGACGAGTTTATCTGCATCTTCAAGAAAACGATCAACAGGTGTTTTTTTGAGGATGGAATGGATGGTATTGTTTTTTTGATTGATGAAGAAGGCAAGACTCTTTTCAAGCATTTCAAGAGAATGGAAATCATCATAATTGATATTGAACATCCATCCTTCCTTGATTGTCTTAAATGTTCTTTCTATTTTTCCTTTCTGGTTGCCATGATAGGCTTTTGCGTGAAGAAGCGAAATACCAAGATTGGCACAGATAAGTGAGAGCTGAACATTTTTATAGGGAGCGCCATTATCGGCATATAATCTTTTTGGAATACCATATTTTAAGATGGCTTCTTTCAGGGTCAGCTGTACATTGACGGCATTATCAGCCAGATAAAAACCATATCCAACTATCAGTCTTGAAGCATCATCGATAATGGCTATCAGATAGGTTTTATATTTTTTTCCATCTATCGAAATAATGGGGCCATGACTTGTATCAATCTGCCATAGATCATTTGCATATCTCATTTCAAAAGCTCTCATATCTTCACCAGAGACAACATTAAGCTTGTTTTTTATCTTTCCAACAAATCGGATGACGGTAGAAAGAGAAACTTCAGATGACGAAATAAGTCCTTCATCAATAAGTTCATTGTAGATCGATGTAGCCGTCTTCCTGAAATTTTCTTTTTTCTTTTCAATGATGATCTGCTGAATTTCAGATGACAAGGCTCTCAGTTTACCGTTATCAGCACGTGGCTTTGAATAAAGCCCGTTGAAGCCCATATCCTTATATCTTCTAAACCACCATCTGATGGTTTCGTGGCTGAAGCGTTTGATGCTTCCGTCCGGAAGGATGTAAGTTTTCATGGAGACATTGACGCAGTAAGCCTTGATGGAAGTTTCAGTATAGGTTCCATTGATCAGTGGAGCGATGAGATTGTACTTAAACAATGCCATTTCGTGTTCTAAATCTGTTTTCATATTGTTTTTTCCTCCTGATAATAGTATAAATCACTCTTATTCAGGATTATAGCCAACTGTCATGTGATTGACGGGCAGATAAATACCATGGAAAAAACGTTTGGGAATACGCTGCATAAAAAACAAAAAGAACATATGAAAATAATCAATCATAAAATCATGATCAAATTTTTTTGAAAAGTCATGATTGATGATCTTCATGCGTTCTTCATGAAATTGCCTGTAACTGCATATGAGTGCCTCTACAGTCTGTATGGAGATATTGAGGGCAGATGAAATCTTTGAAACAGAAAGATGACCTTTTAAATAAAGGTCGAAAAGACGTAGAATAAAGGGAGAAGAAAAATAGCGATAAGGAATGATGATATCAGGAAGGAGCGCATGCGTACTTCCACATGATTCACATCTTATGCGCTGCACAGTAATATATTCTTCAGTGCTGTTCAACAGATATCTATCATAGACTGCGTGATTATGAAAAAGTCCGACCGTTTTGCATTTAGGACAGACAAGAAGAAGATAATTAATGCGTCTGATATCTTCAAGATATCTATTATTGTCATATTTATCATTGAGAGTGTTGTTTTTAAATGTAATAAATGATATCATATAAATGGTTGGAGAGAAAGTAGAGAGGCTGTGGTGGTTGCATCTATTTTCTCTTTTCCTTTCCTCTAAGATTTTAATACAACCTTATTATAAAATAATCACATTAAATTAAAAATAAAAATCAACCATTTAAATTAATTTGACGAAATTATGGCTGATTTTTTTAATTTAATGTAAGAATTAACATTATATCCATTGTCGTGGATGACTTCTTTCCAAGTACGCAAACTTTGAGGCTCCACGACCTTTTTTTATCATCATGTCATGAAAATATGATATAATGTAAGTGCGTATTTGGAGGTAA
>NZ_NFLY01000080.1:0-3705 GCF_002161155.1 Massilimicrobiota sp. An105 | reverse complement strand
GGTCATTGTTTATGTCAAAAAATTGTGCTAAAGCTAAACCAAAAATTATGAGTCATATCACTTTCAATAAGCTTTTCTTCAATAATGATGATATGTGTAGAAATTTCTTTTTGAATGTTTTTCATCCTTTAGGACTTGTTTGTCCTGAATGTGGTTGTGTTCATTTTACTTTACTCAAGTGTAGAAATAATGTCTACACTTGTTCTCAATGTTCACATCAAGTCTATCTTTTTGCAGGAACTATCTTTCAGGACAACAAATTACCATTATATACACTTCTTTATGGTATATTCCTTTTTATCACTTCTACAAAGGGTATTTCCGCAGAAGAACTGTCACGTCAACTGGGCATCAACAGAAAAAGTGCTCAGTTGCTATGCCAAAAACTGCGTTATTTGATGTCTTTAGATAATGGCTGTTTTGATTTGAAATCAAAATTCATTGAAATAGATGGATTTCACATTGGTGGCAAATCTCATAATGGTAAAAGGGGGTTGGAAACTGACAAACAATCCTTTTTAGTGGCTCTTGGTACAGATCAGCTTAACAACTATCCCAATAGAATAAAACTGCTTCAAGTAAAAAGCGAAAACAAGGAAGAAGTAAAAAGGCTCATGAAACATATCTATTACGATAAGGATACAACAATATGTACTGATGGTGACCCGGCATATCACTATTTAAAGGATAGAGTACATCTTATCAATGGCGTTATAGATTACAAAGAATCAGATCATCTTATGTATTGGATAAATATACAGATATCAAATATAAAAAGTAATATAGATGGAATCTATCATGGCATAGCGAAAAAATATATCAATGGATATATACAGGAACATGCCTGGAGATTCAATCATAGATATAAAGGTTTCAAGCTTATGTTTTCCATGATGAGAATTATCAGTTACTCAATTGTAATGACTAGAAAGATGCTTAAAGATTACTACAATAAAGCAAGTGTGTCTGATGGTCTATGATATAATTTTTTACATTTAAATAAATGGTATAGATTATTTATGATTTAGATGGATCAATAAAAAAACAGGTTCGACCACTCTAAAAGTACAAAAAGAATATGAATAATAAAAAGCATAACGACTCTAAAAAAGAAATAAACAGATAGCTTAATCATATCTTTTGCACCCATAATAGTTATTATCAGATAACTACAAAAATTTAGGAAAACATGATCTATTTATTTTCTATACTCACTTATAAAACTAAATATAAAAGAAGAAATAAAACATCTAAAACAAGTTTCAATAATGAGTTCTTTGAAGGAATGAACAATAAAATCAAACTCATCAAGAGCAACGCACATAGTTTTAAACATTTCTTCAATTTAAGAGGACATATATTTTATATTTTGGTTATAGTTACACCTTTATTTACGAAGACGAAAAAAGGAATCCCTATTTTCAATAGTTATCCCTTTATTCTCCATTCTTGACACAGAGTCTAAATTCTGTCATCTTAAAATAGATATATTATCAATACAATAATAATAAAAGTTTAACCGTAAGCGTCAAATAATGAACTAGATTATTGATTCAATATTAGCATAGAAAAAGACATGGCTCCACATCAATCTGCCCATCCAGCCTCGTATGTCCAGAAAATCATGTCAAGAATATACTCTTTTTCTAAGAAAAATATACTATAATTATTGGGTTATGTATATAAAACACTATTTGACTTCATAATATTTATATAGCAAACAGCACAATGTATATCATTAATAGTATAAAATAAACAATCTATGCCTTCTTCCATATTGTTACAAATATGATTGTATGAATTGATATTTATATCTATAGAATTCTTGTATTAATTTTTAAGAATTTGCTCAATAAATTTAAAAAATTGATAGAATTAGTGTTTTTTAAATTTAATTTCTAGTCCCCAATTCTTCTGTTTTAACAAATTCACATATTATAGGTGCTGCCTCAAATGCACTACCATATCTGTATTCTCTAAGGGATCCTACTTTTATCATTGTTTCAATTTCATTATATTTTTTCTTAAATACGTTAATATCTGAAAAACCCATTATTTTAGCAATTTCTCGTAAATGCTCTTTCGATTTTAATCTAACTGCAAATTGTCTAATAAGACTATCCCCATATTCATTTCTACTGTAAATATACGTTATAGGGAACCAATACCAACTACTAGTATAATTTTCAACAAAAATAGCAGCATTGTAACAAAAAATGTCAGCAAAAACAAATTCATTTTTATTACATACTTCTATAATAATACTATTAACCCAATAATTTGCTGTCCCCGAATAATATCTTTTACCATCTCTTTTTGATACGGCTCTATCAAAATTTTCATTATGATCATAAAAAATATTAAAACTTTGAGCATCACCACTCACAAAATATGTTTTTGACAAAACATATGATAATGCATCATAATCTCTCTTTTTCAAATAAAAAGCTATAACATAGATAAATATCTCATGCAATAAAGTCCTTGTAACTTCACCCACATATCCACTTTTATTTTTTATATCCTCACATATTTCTTCCATAACAGATGCTATAATTTCATATGCTTCAGGCACATAAAATGAATACTTTAATAAATACAAAAAATCATCTCTATATATTTTTGTATCATTATATAATTTTATATATTCATCTTCAGATATACTGTCTCTTTGTTCATCTTTTTTAAAATTTACTATATTTTCTTTTATAACATATAAAAAATTTCTAAATTCATCTTTTTTTACATTATTAGATTTCTGTTGCTTTAAACTTTCATATCTCATACGGGTTTTAGTCAAAATGTTTGACTTTTCTTCTAGCCATGATGGTTTTTTCCCTAGTTCTGGTTTATCTATTATTTCTATTCCATACAATCTCTTTACTAGTCTCTGATACTCTGAATCATATTTTTCGTCTTGCGACAGATCAAAATGCAGCATAGTTTTTAAATATTGTGGTTTAGGAATATCACCGTTTAAATTTCTTTCAAAAATAACTGGTAAAAATTTTTCTTGTTTAACTTTATTATAAATTTCAGGTGATATAATCTGTGTTTCCGTTCCTACTCCACCATTTCTACCATTAGCCTTTTTCTCATAATTAGAGTCAAGTAGTATTAGCACATTTGTTATCGTTGAATCAGTTACACTCTGTTCCATAAATGCATATGTATCATTTCCTTCTTTTAGTGACCATCTATCTAATACTACATCAATTCCATCATTCATTAAATCAGTCGCAAAAGACAACACTTTTGCTTGATAATCCTCTGTTCCCCAAGCATATGAAATAAATACCTTGGGATTATCTATTCTATTCATAAAAATTCTCCTTTTTCAAAATTTTTTTGTGTACCGATTAGTCACAACTAATTACTCATATAATTCTTTTATAATCAACGAAAAATTATATATTTAATACTTGACTAACTCATTATAATTATTATCCCTTGAAATTGCATTACTTATTTTATTTTTTCAGTATTATTATCTTTAATTACTTGTTTAGTATCCTCAAAAATACATTATACTATTAAATCACAGAATAAACAGGCAAAATCACTTACCAATGATTAATAAAATTAAAATCGTAAATTGAAAAACTAAATTCCATCCCTAAATCAATTTATATGGAATTTAATTTTACAAATCCAATGATAGAATTTAATTCTGCAAACTTTTATAATAATAGTGGGTATTCCTTC